>NZ_JBFRTU010000001.1:112702-198523 GCF_041474275.1 Vibrio sp. 10N.222.52.B7
ACGAGATACGAGATACGAGCAGATTATAGATGCGCCTACACGAGATAAGAGATGCGAAAAGCTCGCTTACTGTCACTTATGGCAGCATGTTTTCGATACTCGGTTACTCGCATCCCGCATCTGCTATTTCTCCAGACGTAAAAAAACCTGCTCAATGAGCAGGTTTTTTAGTATTCAGTGCTTTCAGCTAATGAAGCTTTACGCGTAAGAAATTACGTAATTACTGACGTGTTCTTGGCTTAGCTGGTTTAGCCGGACGACCGTTGTTCAGTTTAGGCTTACTTTTGTTAGCCTGAGGTTTGCCTTTGTTTGCAGCTGGAGCGCTACGACCTGAATCAGGTGTTGTAGTACCGCGAGTTGCAGGCTTCTTACGCTTAGTTTGGTTGCTACGGCCTTTTGGTGCGTTTGCACGCTCTTCGTGACGTTTAACAGCACGACGAATTTTTTGGCTACGAGAACGCTCACGCTTACGAGAAGTGTTTGAAGGATCAAGATCCAACAGTGTCTCTTTCTCAGGCTTAAGCTCAACAAGCTCACGCAGGTAGTTAACTTCTTGAAGATCTAGCTCTTTCCAACCGCCACGAGGCAGTTTCTTATCAAGGTAGATATCACCGTAACGTACACGTTTCAGGCGGCTTACTGTCGTTTCTTGAGATTCCCAAAGACGACGAACTTCACGGTTACGACCTTCGTTAATCGCTACGTAGAAAGTATGGTTCATACCTTCACCACCAGCGTAAACAACATCTTCAAAACGAGCCATGCCGTCTTCTAGTTGTACACCACGAGTAACGTTTTTAACTTTTTGCTCAGTCACTTCACCGAATACACGTACTAGGTACTCACGCTCAACCTGACGGCTTGGGTGCATTAGACGGTTTGCAAGCTCACCATCAGTAGTGAAAAGCAAAAGGCCTGATGTGTTTGCATCAAGACGACCAACTGAAATCCAACGAGAACCACGGATCTTAGGTAGACGATCGAAAACAGTACGGCGGCCTTCAGGGTCGTGACGAGTACAAAGCTCACCTTCAGGTTTGTAGTAAGCAAGTACACGACAAACCACTTCTTCAGAAGCCTTGCCTGAAACAGTATGGCCATCGATACGGATCACTGAGTTCTCGTCTTCAAGACGCTCGCCCAGTTTCGCAACTTGACCGTTAACACTTACACGACCAGATTTGATTAAACCTTCTAGTTCACGACGAGAACCGTGACCAGCTCGCGCTAAAACCTTCTGTAATTTTTCGCTCATTTACTCTTTTCTACCTAATTGTCGTCTTCACAGACGTCGAATGAATTTTTCGCGACCAAATCGCGGTCGCGTATTATCGCAAATAACCTGCCAAAAAGCACTTGTTATTTACTGTGGCAGGTTTGCTGTATCGTTACAGACTGTTAATCAGTAAAGCGATTATTCAAACGGCGCAGGATCGCCAGCACCACGACGTAGAACCACGGCATCATCGTCACTGAAGTCAATAACCGTCGTCGGTTGCTCACCTAAGTAACCGCCATTCAAAATGACATCAACCGCATGTTCTAGGCTGTCACGAATTTCTTCTGGATCCGACTCCGTAGTCTCGTTACCCGGCAGAATCAGAGACGTCGACATTAATGGTTCACCCATCGCTTCCAAAAGGTCGAGTGCAATCTTGTTGTCTGGGACACGAATACCAATCGTTTTACGCTTGGCGTTCATCAAACGCTTTGGCACTTCTTTGGTTGCTTTAAAGATAAACGTGTAAGCACCTGGTGTATGTGCTTTCAGTAGGCGGAAAGCCACGTTATCGACGCGTGCATACAGTGATAATTCAGAAAGATCACGACATAACAAGGTGAAATTGTGCTTGTCATCGATGCGACGAATTTTACAGATACGTTCAAGTGCTTGTTTGTTTTCAAGCTGACAGCCCAGCGCATAACCGGAATCTGTTGGATAAACCACAACGCCGCCATTGCGAATAATCGCAACCGCTTGAGTAATTAAGCGTGCTTGTGGGTTATCTGGGTGTACATAAAAAAACTGGCTCATTGTTGATCCTCGTTATCGAATCTCTCGACTCTATCATCAGAAGGAGCTGGCTCACCTAAAGACTATTCAGATGGTGAAACCGTTTGAAACTCCCAATCTTTCCATACTTCTTCGACCCCAGAAGGTAGCCAGAGATTGCGTCCAAGTTCCATCCACGGAGATGGGTAATGGAAATCACTGCCTTGGGAGGCTAATAGTTTGTATTGTATAGCATAATCCGCGAGTGTGCGTCTTTCTTGTTGCGCTTGCTGAGGTTGAGCTACTTCCATCGCATCCCCTTTCGCTTCAACAAATGCCGCTAGCAGGCGCTTAACCCACTTGGCTGTAAGTCCATATCGCCCAGGGTGAGCGAGTACGGCTTGTCCACCAGCAGCATGAATAGCCGTGACAGCATCACTCATTGAACACCAAGTTGGCGGCACATAACCTGGGTTATTACGAGTAAGAAACTTTTTAAACACCTGCTGCATAGTTTTCGCATAGCCATTGTCGACTAGCCACTTAGCAAAGTGAGCGCGAGTGATTGGTGCATCACCCGCAATCAATTTAACTTCTTCTAACACCCCTTCACGAGTCGCTTTCTCAAGACGGTGAGCGATCATCTCAGCACGCCCAATACGGTGTTGCTTCTGTTGTTCAATGAGCGCTTTGAGTTCTGGTGACTCAGGATCAACGTTTAACCCAACAATATGGATATCTTTGTTTTGCCAAACAGTCGAAATCTCAATGCCGTTTATCAACTGAATAGGAAGGTTGTTATCCGCAATGTAGCTGCGTGCTTCAGCAAGCCCATCAGTCGTGTCATGATCTGTAATCGCTAGCGCTTCGATGTTAAAGCCAAGCGCTCGGTCAATTAGCTCAGGTGGAGTAAGTCGGCCATCTGAGGCTGTTGTATGACTATGTAGATCAATTCTCATATATTCTTTTTCATTGTTTTCAATTTTTATCGTTATATTTGTGTCAACACACTTGACCCGCAAGCAGAAAACTAGTTAACTAGTACACAAATACGAAGTATCACATTTGATAGGTTCACCATGTTACAAGAATTTAACCAAAACCATAAAGATAAAGTTTTAGAACTTTCTTCAGTAGAAGCAAGTTCAGAGCTTAATTGGTGGCGCACTTGGACAAGTTCTTGGTGGGCTAACGTGTACTTCTAGTTAAACAGTTTGTTTATAAAAAAGTTATCACTAAGCCCGCTTTAATAGCGGGCTTTTTAATTTGTCGAACATCTCACATTCAACTGACTAACAAATCATCGAATTGACCATATTCTAGATTGGGTGAAAGGTATCTTTATGCGACTATGTACGGCAGGAAATTTAAAGAATCATAAAGGAGGTCTTGTGAACAAGGCCATTGAAATCAAAAAGCTGGGAACCATTGAGGTCATCAATTCCTCAGTTCCTTACTCGCAAGATCCAACCAGCGTTTTTCATACTTTGTGTGAAAACAAAACTGATAGTCTTTTGTTGGAATCTGCCGAGATTGAATCTAAACAGAACCTGACAAGCCTACTCCTTATCGACTCTGCTGTTCGCATCGTATGTCGCGGACATGAAGTAACCTTTCAAGCATTGACTGAAAACGGTCAAGCGCTTATCGAACATCTCACTCAAAACGTGAAAGCAGAAATTAAATCTGACCTTACTGATAACGTTTTGACGCTGACTTTTATCGAACCAAGCAACGAATTAGACGAAGACTCACGTTTAAGAGAAGCCTCTTCATTCGATGCACTGCGTTTGGTTCAGCACAGCTTTGAGCAAGACGCGGATAACAAACACGCATTATTCATGGCGGGCTTATTCGCTTACGACATCGTGGCAAACTTTGAGCCACTAGGTGATGCTGAAGCAACCAACAATTGTCCTGACTTTGTATTCTACGTAGCTGAAACACTATTGCGTTTCGATCACCAAGAGAACGAAGGCCTACTTCACGCGAGCTTATTTGCTCAAGATGACAACATCAAAGCGCAATTAACTGACCGTCTAGCCGACATTCAAACTCAGTGTCAGTCCCTGAAAGCCATCACTGAAGTAACGCCGTTAGACAACGTTGAAGCTGTACCTAGCGTTTCAGATGAAGACTTCTGCCAAACGGTTCGTGATTTAAAAGAGTACGTAGTTAAAGGCGATGTATTCCAAGTGGTACCTTCACGCCGCTTCACTCTACCTTGCCCTGCCCCACTGGCGGCTTATAAAGAACTCAAACAAAGCAACCCAAGCCCTTACATGTTCTACATGCAAGACGAGCTGTTTACTCTGTTCGGTGCATCTCCAGAAAGCGCGCTGAAATACGAGACAGAAACCAACCAAATCGAGATCTACCCGATTGCTGGTACTCGTCGTCGTGGTAAGCGCCCTGACGGTCAAATCGATTTCGACCTAGACAGCCGTATCGAGCTTGAACTGCGTACCGACAAGAAAGAAAACGCCGAGCACATGATGCTAGTTGACCTAGCGCGTAACGATGTGGCACGTATTGCCGAAGCTGGCACTCGCCACGTAGCAGACTTACTGAAAGTAGACCGCTACAGCCATGTAATGCACTTGGTTTCTCGTGTTGTTGGTCAGCTCCGTGAAGACTTAGATGCTCTGCACGCTTACCAAGCTTGTATGAACATGGGCACGCTAACGGGCGCACCAAAAATCCGCGCAATGCAGCTTATTCGTGACGTAGAAAAAACGCGTCGTGGTAGCTACGGTGGTGCAGTCGGTTATCTAACCGGTGAAGGGACTCTAGATACTTGTATCGTAATTCGCTCTGCTTACGTTGAAGATGGCGTAGCACAAGTACAAGCTGGCGCTGGTGTGGTATTCGATTCAGACCCACAAGCAGAAGCCGATGAAACTCGCGGCAAGGCACAAGCGGTTATCTCAGCGATTCAAGCAGCTCATACTAAGAACCTAACAAATAAGAAGGAGTCGTAATCATGGCTGATATTGTATTCATCGATAACTTCGACTCGTTCACTTACAACCTTGTAGACCAATTTCGTTCATTAGGTCACAGCGTAAAAATTTACCGTAACAACATTCCTGCAAAAGTAGTTGAAGCGGCGATCAACGAACTAGACAACCCTGTTGCACTGCTTTCACCAGGCCCTGGCGCTCCAGCAGATGCGGGCTGTATGCCAGAGCTGATTCAGCTTCTAAAAGGTAAAGTGCCAATGATTGGTATTTGCTTAGGCCACCAAGCGATTGTTGAAGCCTATGGCGGCACCGTTGCAGGCGCTGGCGAAATCATTCATGGTAAGGTGTCGATGATGGAACACCAAAACCATGCGACTTACCAAGGCTTACCTTCGCCATTGGCTATCGCTCGCTACCACTCTTTAGTGGCAACGCATGTATCTGATAGCCTAACGGTGACCGCTGAAGTAGATGATTTGGTGATGTCTGTGGTTCAAGAACAAGATAAGGTGTGTGGATTCCAATTCCACCCTGAATCAATTATGACGACCTACGGTGCAACGCTTCTAGCAAACGCTATCGAATGGGCTCTTGAGAAAAAGACGATATAGGAAACGATCATGGAACAGATTAATAAACTTTACGAACAGCAGTCTCTTACTCAAGAAGAAAGCCAACAGTTATTTGATGTGATCATCAAGGGTGAACTAGACCCAATCTTGATGGCTTCTGCGCTAACTGCACTGAAAATCAAAGGCGAAACGCCCGATGAAATTGCAGGCGCAGCAAAAGCACTACTTGCGAATGCAAACCCGTTCCCGCACCCTGATTACGATTTCGCAGACATCGTAGGTACAGGTGGCGACGGTCACAACACCATCAATATCTCGACGACTTCTGCATTTGTTGCCGCAGCGTGTGGCTTAAAAGTCGCGAAGCACGGTAACCGCAGCGTATCGAGCAAATCAGGCTCTTCTGACCTACTGGATTCGTTCGGTATTAACCTAGCGATGACAGCAGAAGACACTCGTACTGCAGTCGACGAGCTTGGCGTAGCATTCCTATTTGCTCCGCAATATCACGTCGGTGTACGTCACGCGATGCCTGTTCGTCAGACGATGAAAACGCGCACTATCTTCAACATCCTTGGTCCACTGATTAACCCTGCTCGCCCTAATATCGAGTTAATGGGTGTTTACAGCAAAGAGCTCGTCCGCCCTATCGCGGAAACCATGCTGCAAATGGGTATGAAGCGTGCTGCCGTTGTGCATGGTAGTGGCCTTGATGAAGTGGCTATTCATGGCGAGACAATCGTTGCTGAAATTAAAGATGGCAAAATTCACGAGTACACAGTGACACCGGCAGACTTTGGCCTGAACACTCACCCTCTTGAAGCAATCAAGGGCGGCGAGCCAGAAGAGAACAAAGCCATCACAACCGATATCCTGACGGGTAAAGGCACTGATGCTCAAGTTGGCGCAGTGGCAGTCAACGTTGCTCTACTGATGCGTCTGTTTGGTCACGAAGACCTAAAAGCCAACGCACAGCAAGCAATTGACGCGATGAACTCTGGCAAAGCATACGAGCTTGTACAAAAGCTTGCTGCACACGCCTAACGAACGACGAATCGAGACAAAGAACATGACACAGACTACCGATAAACTGTCGACCCACGTTTCAGTCAAAGAAGCTGAAATGGCGGAAGTATTAGCAAAAATCGTTCGTGATAAATACCAATGGGTTGAAGCACGTAAGCAGACTCAACCATTAGACGAGTTTAAAGCGTCACTAACTGCAACAGACCGCAGCTTTTATGACGCTCTGAGCGGAGAACAAACGGTTTTCATCACTGAATGTAAAAAGGCCTCTCCGTCAAAAGGTTTAATCCGTGACGAGTTTGACCTCGACTACATTGCTTCTGTTTACAACAACCACGCAAACGCGATTTCTGTGCTGACAGACGAGAAGTACTTCCAAGGTGACTTTGAGTTTTTACCTAAAGTTCGCAGCATTGCTAAGCAGCCTATCCTGTGTAAAGACTTCATGGTTGATACCTACCAAGTGTATCTAGCTCGTCATTACTCAGCTGATGCTATCTTGTTAATGCTATCGGTATTAGATGACGAAGAGTACAAAGCGCTGGCGGAAGTCGCTCACTCACTCAACATGGGTGTATTGACCGAAGTCAGCAACGAAGAAGAGCTTCACCGTGCAGTCGCTCTAAACGCTAAGGTGATCGGCATTAACAACCGTAATCTTCGTGACCTTTCGACTGATTTGAACCGTACTAAAGAGTTGGCGCCGCTGATTCGCGAACTGGCTCCAAACGCAGTTGTGATTTCAGAGTCTGGCATCTACACACATCAACAAGTTCGTGACCTTTCAACGTTTGCAGATGGCTTCCTAATCGGTAGCTCTCTAATGGCAGAGAAGAACCTCGAGCTTGCGGTACGCAAAGTAACACTGGGTGAAAACAAGGTGTGTGGTTTAACTCACTCTGACGATGCAGCAAAGGCTTATCAAGCTGGTGCGGTATTCGGTGGTCTGATATTCGTTGAAGCATCTAAGCGTCATGTGGATATCGAAGCGGCTCGTTTGACTATGAGCGGCGCACCTTTGAACTACGTGGGTGTGTTCCAAAACCACAGCGTTACTGACGTTGCGAAAACGGTTTCTGAGCTAGGCCTGTTCGCTGTGCAATTGCACGGTGATGAGTCTCAAGCGTTTGTCGATGAGCTAAAACAGTCACTACCTGAAAGCGTTGAGATTTGGAAAGCCTACGGTGTTGCTTCCGGTGCTAAAAGCTCGCTACCAGAATTACTGGAAAGCAACGTGACTCGTCACCTACTAGATACTAAAGTTGGTTCTCAAACAGGTGGTACTGGTCAAGCGTTCGATTGGAGCCTAATCAATAACCAAAGCGCAATCATGTTGGCGGGTGGTCTAAATCCAGAAAATGCTAACCAAGCGGCTAAGTTAGGCTGCTTAGGATTAGACCTAAACTCTGGCGTTGAATCAGCTCCAGGTAAAAAAGACGCAGACAAACTGCAACGCGCTTTTACAGCGATTCGTAATTACTAAGCTTTTCTAAATTACGAGCCTAATCACTAGAAACTTATTTGTGGGCTTTGCCTTTTGCGGAGCTCAAGCAAGATTAAATGACTTGGTGTGAATACACATCGATAGAATTGAAGGAATAACACAATGGCTAAACTCGATGCCTACTTTGGTGAATACGGTGGTCAATACGTACCGCAGATCCTAGTGCCAGCACTAGACCAACTTGAACAAGCATTTATCGATGCACAAGCCGATCCTGAGTTCCGCAGCGAATTCATGACGCTTCTTCAAGAGTACGCTGGTCGTCCAACGGCACTAACGTTGACTCGTAACCTAACTAAAGGCACAAAAACCAAACTGTACCTTAAGCGTGAAGATCTACTTCACGGTGGCGCCCACAAGACAAACCAAGTACTTGGTCAAGCATTGCTAGCAAAACGCATGGGTAAGCAGGAAATCATCGCTGAGACTGGCGCAGGCCAACACGGTGTGGCAACGGCTCTAGCGTGTGCTCTACTAGGTCTTAAGTGTCGTGTTTACATGGGTGCAAAAGACGTTGAACGTCAAAGCCCGAACGTGTTCCGTATGAAGCTAATGGGCGCAGAGGTTATCCCTGTTCATTCTGGCTCTTCAACGCTAAAAGATGCGTGTAACGAAGCACTACGTGACTGGTCTGCAACTTATGAAGACGCGCATTACCTATTGGGTACTGCAGCGGGTCCTCACCCATTCCCAACGATTGTTCGTGATTTCCAACGCATGATTGGTGAAGAAACGAAGAACCAAATTCTAGCTCGTGAAGGTCGCCTTCCTGATGCGGTTATCGCTTGTGTCGGCGGTGGTTCGAACGCTATCGGTATGTTTGCGGATTTCATTGAAGAAGAAACTGTTCGCCTAATCGGTGTAGAGCCGGCTGGTAAAGGTATTGATACCGACCAACACGGCGCGCCGCTTAAGCACGGTAAAACCGGTATCTTCTTCGGCATGAAAGCGCCACTGATGCAAGATGAGAACGGCCAAGTAGAAGAGTCTTACTCTGTATCTGCGGGTCTAGACTTCCCATCAGTTGGTCCTCAACACGCGCACCTAAATGCTATTGGCCGTGCTGAATACGACAACGTGACCGACGACGAAGCGCTAGAAGCGTTCCAATTGATTGCACGTAAAGAAGGTATTATCGCAGCGCTAGAGTCATCTCATGCTTTGGCTCATGCTGTTAAAATGGCTCACGATGACCCAGAGAAAGAACAGCTATTAGTGGTTAATCTATCTGGTCGTGGTGATAAAGACATCTTCTCTGTACACGACATTCTTAAAGAGAAAGGAGCATTATAATGGATCGCTATCAATCACTCTTCACTCGCTTAGCTGAAAAGAATCAGGGCGCATTTGTACCATTCGTAACGGTTGGCGATCCTAACCCTCAGCAGTCTCTTAAGATCATGGAAACACTCGTTGAAGCGGGTGCTGATGCACTTGAACTTGGTATTCCATTCTCAGATCCGCTTGCAGATGGCCCGACAATCCAAGGTGCAAACATTCGTGCGTTAGATTCAAAAGTAACGCCAGATGTGTGTTTTGATCTTATTGGTCAAATTCGTGCTAAATACCCAGATCTGCCAATCGGCCTACTGATGTACGCAAACTTGGTGTACGCACGTGGTATCGAGAACTTCTACGAGCGTTGTGCGAATGCAGGTATCGATTCAGTATTGATTGCTGATGTACCAACCAACGAGAGTGGCGAGTTTGTTGCTGCAGCTAAGAAGTTTGGTATTCACCCAATCTTTATTGCTCCACCAACAGCAAGTGATGAGACGCTTCAATCGGTTTCTGAGCTAGGTGGTGGTTACACTTACCTACTTTCTCGTGCTGGCGTAACGGGTGCAGAAACCAAAGCAAACATGCCTGTGACAGCCCTACTTGACCGTTTGAACAAGTTTGATGCGCCACCAGCACTGCTTGGTTTCGGTATCTCTGCTCCTGAGCAAGTAAAAGAAGCCATCGAAGCTGGCGCTGCTGGTGCTATCTCTGGCTCTGCGGTTGTGAAAATCATTGAAAACAACGTTGAACAACCAGAAGCAATGCTTAAAGCACTTGCTGAGTTTGTTACGCCAATGAAAGCGGCAACGCAAAAATAATAAATAGGCTCCCACTAGTGCGATAATTTGCGCTGTGGGAGTTTTTCTCCGAGAACACGTCCAAACCCTCTCAATTGTTAAATTTCTGATAAAAACAACACCTCATACAAACCTGTAGCACACCTATAATACCCCACCAAAACATCACCACCATTTATAAAAATAATGACAAACCAAAAAGCAAACGTTTGCTTTAGTGTGGAAAATCATCAAATGACATTTGATTACTGCTTTTTGGTGTTCTTTCATCTCTGCTCATATTGATAAATGTAAAAGATACGTGTAAAACTTCTCGCGAAATATTAATCCAATGGTACATCGTACATTGGTGAGTAGTTCTGGGATTTTTATATTTAGTAGCACAGAGGTTATGGAAGTGTTAAAAGAAAAGAGTTTACTAAGCAACATCGGCGTTCAAGTCGTTATTGCAATGATCATCGGTACCCTAGTCGGTGCGATGATGGGTGACAGCGCAACTATGTTCGCTCCACTGGGTGCTATCTTCATCAATTTGATCAAGATGCTGGTTATCCCTCTAGTCGCGGTTGCCCTAATTTCAGGTGCTGCTGGTCTAGGCAACAGCTCATCAGCAGGTAAAGTGGGCGTGACCACTCTAGGTTACTTTGCACTAACGTCTGCACTTGCTGTAGCACTAGCGCTAGTAATGGGTGAAATATTCGAACCAGGTCGTGGTATCGATGTTTCTGGCGTTGAAGGCATGTTCTCTTCTGAATACGCTGCGAAAGGTGAACTTCCAACGTTCTGGGCAACCATCACAGGCATGATCCCGACCAACGTTTTCCAATCACTGAATGAAGCAAACATTCTGCAAATTCTAGTTTTCTGCTTATTCTTCGGTATTGCGATTTCTAAACAAGCGAAAGAGAAACGTGACCCTATCATCAATGGCGTAAACGCGATTGTTGACGCTATGGTTTGGATGATCAACAAGGTTATGATCATTGCACCACTTGGCGTATTCGGCCTAATGGCAGAAGCTGTGGGTACATTCGGCTTTGGCGCACTTATGGTTGTGTTCAAACTGTTCGTTGTCTACATCGCTGCGATTCTGATCTTCGGCTTTGTTGCTTACCCGCTAATGATTCAAATCTTCACTAAGACTTCTGCTAAGAAGTTCCTAGTGGCAATGAAGAAGCCTCAAGCGGTTGCACTATCAACAGCCTCTTCAATGGCGACACTGCCAGTAACAATGGAAACGGTAGAGAAAGAACTTGGCGTTCGTAACTCTACGGCTTCATTCGTTCTGCCACTTGGTGCGACGATCAACATGTCTGGTAACGCAATTTACTACGGCCTAGTTGCTATCTTCTTCGCACAGCTGTTCAACATCGACCTGTCTATGGGCGCTTACATTGCTATCATCGTAACGTCGACTCTAGGCGCAGTTGGTCAAGCAGGTGTTCCAGGTCCTTCTTTCCTAGTGGTTGCGGTTCTTCTAGCAGCTGGTATCCCTATTGAAGGTCTACCTCTGTTGTTCGCTCTAGACCGTATCTTCGACATGATCCGTACTGCTCTAAACATCACTGGTGATGCAGCATGTGCAGTCATCGTTGATTCTCTAATCGAAGACGAAGCGAAAGAAGCTGAGCTACAAAAACAGCAAGCGTAATATTAAGCTTCAGTTTGATTGATAAATAAAACCGCCTTCATGAGGCGGTTTTTTTATTAGGTAATGATCGATATTGATTCGGTAAATCTTACCCTTGTCAGGCTAATTGATGAGTCCAAACGCACGAGGCAGAGCCAAACTAATTTCAGGAATAAAAGTAATGGCCAACAGTGTGACGATCAATACGGCACAAAACGGCATGATACTTCTTATAACGTTTTCAATCTTAGAGCCACTGACACTACAACCCACAAATAGCGCCGTACCAACGGGTGGCGTTGCAATGCCAATACATAAGTTGAAGATAATCATCATCGCGAAGTGAATTGGATGCATGCCTAAATGCTCAGCAATCGGCATAAAGATAGGGGTAAAGATCAATACGGCTGGCGTAAGGTCCATAAACATACCCACAATCAGTAGAATCAGGTTCATCAGAATAAAGATGATAATTGGATTGTCTGAAATAGAGAGCATCCAATCGCTGATCATGGTTGGTAGACCGGTAAACGCCATAGCCCATGACATGATGGTAGAAGCACCAATCAAAAACAGCATAATGCCAGTGACCTGAACGGTTTCTCTACAAATTATCGGGAAGTGTGCCCATTTGAGGGTTCGGTAACAGAGTGACAGTATAAAAGAGTAAAGAACCGCTATACATGCCCCTTCTGTTGCAGTGAAAACACCACCAATAATACCGCCAATAACCACTACAATAAGCCCTAAGCTGGGCGTTGCTTGCCAAACAATATTCAGCACATCTTTCGCTGTGAAGCCGTCATTGGCACTTGTTTTATAACCTTTCTTTTTAGCGATGAAATAGGCGACGACCATACAACTTAAGCCCATTAGAATACCTGGGACATAACCTGCGATAAACAACGCCGCAACGGATGTTCCGCCCGATACTACTGAAAATACGATCAGTGAATTACTCGGCGGTATTAGTAAGCCTGCTGGGCAGGATGCAACGTTTACTGCTGTTGCTAAGTTTTTATCATAACCATCTTTTTCTAATTCAGGACCTAAGGTTTTACCAACCGCAGCAGCTGCTGCAACGGCTGATCCTGAAACCGCGCCAAACATCATATTGGCGAAGATGTTGACGTGAAAAAGTGAGCCCGGGATCCAACCAACCAAGAGCTTTGCAAGGTTGATGAGTCGACTCGCAATGCCACCCACATTCATTATATTCCCCGCGAGGATAAAGAAAGGGATAGCTAATAAACTGAAACTATCGATACCGGTAATGATTTTTTGACCCGCAGTAATACTCGCGACTTCAAACGGTAAGATGAAATACATGATGGTTAAAGATGACATGGCAATTGCAATCGCAATCGGCATGCTTATCGCGATCATGAATAAGAATAGGCCTAGCAGCCAAACACCAATGGACAAATCCATAATATAGAATCCTTTTAAAACTTACTTTTTGTTGGGTTCACAAAAAAGATCAAACGTATTCATGACCAAATAGATGAGGATAATAACGGCTGAAATCGGCAAGATTGAATACACTGTCGACATCGGTAATTGCAGTGCTGGAGAGAGTTGTTGTGTGGTTCTTCCCATTAAGGCGATGCCACCTTGAAGCATTGCCAGAAATACAAATGCGCCAGAAATGATATTGATGAGTAGATGTAATGCTATGTGCGCTTTACCCTTAAGATAACCATCCAATAACGTTATAGCTAAATGCCCTTTGATACCGAATAAGTAGCTTGCTCCTAATAATCCAAGCCATACCATCGCATAACGAGCAAGTTCATCAGTCCAGTTACTTGGGTCATTCAAAACATAGCGACTAAAAACCTGCCAAGTGACAGTAACGACAAGTAACATTAATGCAAAAGAAGAGACAAAAAGAATCAACCTATCAAGTAGGTTTCTGAAAGTTGCTAACATGGTGTGATACCTCAAAAAATTTTGCCTTAGCAAAGCCAAGGCAAAATTATATTTTCACTAAGACTGATTACAGAACTTCAATTTTTTCAATGAATGAAGCTAATTTAGGGTCTTTTTTGGCTTCATCAATCATAGGTTTAACAGCGGCACGGAACGGGGCTTTATCAACATCAACAAACGTTACGCCTGCTTTCATTCCTTTCTCTTTGTTCATTTCATCTGTTGCGTCCCAGATTTTGATCTGCTCTTCAAGAGACTCAGCTGCAGCTTCTTTTAAGATTTTTTGCTCGTTAGCCGTTAAAGTACCCCATTTGTATTCAGAAATGATGATCACGTCAGGCGTCATCATGTGCTGGTCCATAGAGTAAAATTTGGCAACTTCACTATGTTTCATTTCAACTAAGCTAGAAATATTATTCTCAGCACCATCAATTACACCTTGTTGCAGAGCCGTGTATACCTCATTGAAAGGTACAGGCGTTGCTTTACCACCAAGTAAGTTAACCATTTCCATCATGGTTGGAGAACCAGGAACTCGAACTTTCATGCCAGCTAGATCTGCTGGTGAGTTGATGGCTTTCTTAGCGTAGAAGCTACGTGTGCCTGAATCATAGAATGTAAGACCGATGAAACCTTTACCTTCGCTTGAAAGCAGCATCTCTTGTGCAGCTTCACTTCGCATGAAGGTTCTCATATGTGGAACGTCACGGAATAAGAAAGGCAGTGCATTAACCTTAAACGTTGGTTCAAAAGATTCGGCTAACCCACCATTGATTTTGGCCATATCAATCGCGCCAGTAACAACTTGCTCCGCTTGGTCACGTTCAGAGCCTAATTGACCGTTTGGAAAGATCTTAATCGTAAGTTCACCATTCGATTTTTCTTTCACTTTATCAGCCATGATCACCATGCCTTGGTGAGCTGCGCTTTCTAATGACATTGCATGCCCTAACGTCAAAGTTTTTGCTTGAGCGCCAAATGCCATCAGAATTGAAGCCGCTGCAATCGTCAGTAGGTGTTTTTTCATGTTCTTCTCCAGAATCCATTTTGTAAGAGGTACAGTTTTATATGCAACGCTATAGCTAAGTTTGAAATCTAACGTTCAATTGCACATCGCTCATAGCAGTAACGTTTCATTACAATATTCTTACCTTCATATATTTTGTATTACAATACTATGTGTATATTTTGTGAGCTAAGGTTCATCTATTTGCCAGAGAGCTGAATTGATTGTGATACCAATCATATTTGGCACCAATTAGACCATTAAGCAGTCTAACTTCGGATTTTTGGGGAATTCCGAGCGCTTTCAACTGCTTTTAGAACCGTCTATTAGCAAAAATCACGCGCAAATTTGTGTTATTTTAAGATCTTAAAATCAGTAATTAAGCACGGACAAAGAAGGTCTCATCGATTGAAAAAGCGAATCGTGAACGGCGATTTCTGAGGTGGTCGAGGTGGTCGAGGTGGTCGAGGTAAGGTTTTAGGCTGAGCGTATGGAACAAGAGTGGATAAGCAGGGATAAAGACAACGGTGGGAATCTTACTAAGACGAATTATTTGTAACAAAAATCCGAGAGCTTCACAGCCCTCGGATTTTTGTTTTTGGTGTTCTAGTTTTTAGGCGTTAAACGAATTACAAATCAGCGCCATAGATATCAAACGTGAAGTACTTAGCGGCGATCTTGTCGTAAGTACCGTTCGCTCTGATCTCTTCAATCGCGGCATTGAATTGTTTCGCCAGTTTTGAATCCTGCTTTCTTAGTGCTAACGCCGTACCCTCGCCAATGTAGGCTTTGTCGGTTACTGCTTTACCTTTAAATTCAAAGCCCTCACCTTCTTTTTTATCTAAGAAAGCTAATGACAGTTGATCCGAGTTGCCAAAGGTTAGATCTAGACGACCATTTTGCAGATCCAGATACACTTCATCTTGCCCTGTGTAACGCTTAATGTTGGCCACACTGCCAAACTTGTCGGTTACGTAGCGATCGTGAATCGTACCTTGTTGAACACCTATAGTTTTGCCCGCCAAGCCCGCCTCATCAACGCTGAACTCCGCGCTTTTAGCAGCAACAAACACGGCTGGAGTTTGGTAGTACTTATCAGTAAATAAGATCTTACGCTTACGCTCTTCGGTGATACGCATTGACGCCATAATCACATCTGACTTTCTTGCCAACAAACTTGGAATTAGCGAATCCCAGCTTTGTGAAACCCAAGTACAATCGAGTTTAGCTTGCTCACACAAGGCATCAGCTATCTCAATATCAAACCCGACAGGCACACCGTCGCTGTTTTTATAGTTGAATGGCGGATACGTAAAGTCCGACGCCAAACGGATTTCTTTCGCCTGTACCGTTGTACCAAGTAAAGCGACCGCACAAGCGAGTCCTAGTATTATCTTTTTCATCATTGCCATCCTAGATATGATCTTTATCGAGTTGAGATTGAGTTTCTTTATGTTGAGCTTGTTGAATGTGTTTGCCTTGTTGACTCTGTTCTAATTCGGTTTGGTAACGTGTTAGTGACGTTATCACTTCTAGCATGCTCTCTTGGCTACCAATACTGATTCGAACACAGTTACGCAAAGCCGGTTCATGGTTTTGGTTCCTTGTCACAATGCCGTCCTTCGCCAAGACACTGAACACTTGATGCCCAGCTTTTTGACGCAGCAAAATGAAGTTTGTCGATGAAGGGTAAACAGACTCGATGAAATCAAACTGCGTTAACTCACAAGCAAACCAGTTACGCAGCTCAACCAGATTCTGCGTCGCATCTTGCATCACTGAGACTCGTTCATCAGACAACGCGTCTAATACAATTTGAGATGAGCAATCTGGCATCGGATAAGGTGGAATCAGCTTCGCGACATACTGCATCACATTTTGACTCGCTAAGATAAAACCACAACGAACCGCAGCCAGTCCAAATGCCTTAGACAAGGTGCGAATCACAACCAAATGTGGATAGCGTTCAATAAGACTAACGGCTGACGTTTGTGGTTCAAATTCGATATACGCTTCATCGACGACCACTAGCGACTTCCCAATCGTGCCTTCCAATACCTGAATCAAATCCGATTTAGGAATCACATTGCCCGTTGGATTGTTTGGTGAGCAAAGAAACACGATATTCGCCAGTTCTGCCTTATTCACAATATCAGCGACGTTCAGGCTAAAGTCTTCCTGCAATGGAGAGTCCAAGGTATTAATCGCCAATGCATCAGCGCAAAACTCATACATCGCATACGTTGGAGAGCAGATAAGTATGTTGTCGCACGCCGGTTTACAGAATGTTCTGATCAGCAAATCAATCGCTTCATCTGCACCACGAACAGCCACAGTCGCGGCATCGGTACTACAGTAATCTTGATAAGCCTTAGCAATATCTTGTGGTAAGAAGTCTGGGTATCGGTTGTGACTTGCTTCTCCTTGAAACAGCGAGCTTTCCAATTCATTGGCGTTTAGCCAGACACGTCCATCACCACCAATTCTTCTTGCCGATTGATAAGGTATTAATTTTTTTACAGCCTGAGGCACTAAGCTATCAATAAAAGATGTCAAGAAGCTATCCCTTTCACAAAATCACAATGTCTTCATCATTGCCTTAATATTCAAAAAATGTGACTTATACAAATATTGAATCACAAATGATGATTAAGTATTTACATTCAAACAGAACACTATTGATAAATGAATCGAAATAATCACATAATAGCCATGATAAAAAGTCATAGGTAAAGATATGAATCGCACACTTCCTTCAACCAAAACCTTGCTCGCGTTTTTGTCTACGGCAAGGCACCTCAACTTTACACGCGCGGCACATGAGCTCAATGTTACGCAAGGTGCAGTGAGTCGTCAGGTATTGTCGTTTGAAGAAAGCCTTGGCTGTGATCTCTTCTATCGCCATGCTCGCGGATTGTCTTTAACGCCGAAAGGAGAAGAACTGGTTCCCCTGATACAAGGAACGATTCATCAGCTGCAATCGGCTCTAAATCAAGTGGCTAGCTCTCCGTCTAAGATCAAACTCAACGCACCGAGCTGTATTACCTCTTGGCTACTACCTAAGTTGATGTCTTTTCAGCAAGCCTATCCTGAAATTGATGTCGAACTGACGTCGACCATCAAGCACGTCTTCGAACCAAGCTTTGATCCGTTTGACGCCGTAATTACCTATGGTAAGAAGCCAAACCAACAATCGATTATCAGCCAATTATTGTTTAACGAGCAGCTAGCGCCCGTTTGCCAAGCACAAAGCATTACACAGAGCCATCTTGTCGACGACGCATCGACCATCATCAAGCCACACAAGCTTGCCCAATACACTTGGCTACACGCCAACAATGAGCAAAGTGATTGGCGACTTTGGTTAGAGCACATAGGCAGCCACGACCTTTCAAGCAAGAACAACCAACAATTCGCAACACTCGATCAAGCTATGAACGCCGCCATTCAAGGGTTTGGCATTGCCATAGGCGACATCACGCTGGCCAAGCAAGATATTGATTTGGGTAGATTGGTGAAAGTGAGTGAAGGCAGTGTCTTCTCTGGAAATGGTTACTTCTTGCTGCAACCCAAGAATCGACAAAATACATCCTTATCTACGCTTGTTGATTGGCTCGTCGATTAGCGGCAATCATTGTTGGTAGGCCTCTTTATAAGCGGCAGGAGAGCGTCATAATGAGAATTTTTCCGTTCTCAAAATGAAACTATTTGATGTCTGTTTCGTATTGATTGTCAGAGAATAGAACGTACCTTCCTTTAACTATTTGAAAAGAAGTTCAATTCTATTTAGCCTGGAATTTATTCTGTTCCGTTGGAGAAAATGGCATTCGAGTTGCTTTGTCATAGATAACCCAACCAATATACAGCAGGTTGCACCAGTTTCACTGCAGCTTGTCACGGAGGATAGGCTATGACCTTACAAAGACATACGTATTACGGCTTGATTCACCATGGAATTAAAACCCTATTAATGGACAGAATTGGCCACTTCACAGAGCGTGAATATCACGAGTATCTCGACTTAACGACCGGTAAATCGACATGTTTTGCCATGAGTGAGCAAGAGCTCGAAAACACCTTAGACAGCTTAAAGAGCGAAGGTTACCTTGAAGATATCAAAAAGCTGATACCTCGCTATCAAACCTCGTCAATGCGATAACCTGCTTCAACTCTTTAAACACGATGAGTGGTTAGATTGAATTAATTGGCACCCAATTGTCTCGAGCTATTTAGCATCGAGACAGTTTTCGTTAGACTGTCAGCAACTCAACTAACTGGATAGTCAGTGTCTCATGAAACAAATTCTTGATTTCATTCCTCTCATTATTTTCTTTGCGCTTTATAAGATGTACGACATCTATACCGCGACCGGCGCTTTGATCGTTGCCTCTGCAGTTCAAATTATTTTGACTTATTTCATCTACAAGAAAGTCGAAAAAATGCAGGTCATCACCTTTCTAATGGTTGCCGTATTTGGTGGCATGACCATCTTCTTGCACGACGACAACTTCATTAAATGGAAAGTCACCATCGTTTACGCACTGTTTGCGATTGGCCTGACGGTCAGTCACATCATGGGCAAATCAGCGATTAAAGGTATGTTAGGCAAAGAGATCACACTGCCTGATTCGGTATGGGGCAAGATCAACTGGGCATGGACGCTGTTCTTTACCCTATGTGCCATTCTCAACGTTTACGTTGCTTTCAGCCTACCCTTGGATGTTTGGGTAAACTTCAAAGTGTTTGGCTTACTGATCGCTACTTTTGCATTTACCTTGCTAACGGGTGTCTACATCTATAAGCATCTACCAAAAGATCAGCAGAACGAGTTAACGGATAAAAATACCGACGAGAAGTAACCCTAAGGGATGAGTCCTCATCCCCTTTTTGATACAATTATTATCAATATGCTATTTAACAGTGGCCAATGATACTCGTGATCATTGGCCGCTGATTATTTGTGTTCGGTGAAGACGTTAAAAATTAGACCACCACGAGTCTCGTAAACACATCTATTTTTATATAAAACAATCAATACCATTAAGAGTACGACAATGACTATTCAATCAACTTTGAACCCGATTGGTTCTTTACTTCTTCGCACATTAGCGATGCCTTCTGATACAAATGCAGCAGGCCAGATTTTCGGTGGTTGGATAATGTCACAGCTTGACCTTGCTGGCGGCATACTGGCAAAAGAGATCTCTAACGGCAAAATAGTCACCGTTTCAGTATCGAGTATCGAGTTCAAACAGCCGGTTTCAGTAGGTGATGTGGTGTGCGTTTATGGTGACTGTACTAAAATTGGTCGTAGCTCGATGAATATCGACCTAGAAGTATGGGTTAAGCCTGTACTTGATCACGGCATCGGCGACCGTTACAAGGTGTGTGGCGCGACGTTCAATTACGTGGCAGTTGATGAAAGTGGCAAGCCTCGCTCTATCAATAAATAGGACTTTCGACAGCCCTATCGCACTGTAAGGTCTTTAGCCATTTCGATTAAAAATGCTAAAGACCTTCTCACTCTCCCGCACCAATTCACAATTTCTTATCATTAGCCCTTCCAATACCAATTAGTTCGCGTAAATTAGCAAGATAGCGAATTTAAACGCCCCAAATTTAGTGAAGTAAAATAAGGATATCTCAATATGTGGTACGTGATTTTTTCTCAAGACGTCGAAAATTCATTAGAAAAACGCCTAAGTGTTCGCCCACAACATCTAGAACGCCTACAAACACTTCACGATGAAGGCCGACTGTTAACAGCAGGTCCAATGCCAGCGATTGATTCAGATAACCCTGGCGAAGCAGGCTTTACAGGTTCAACTGTGATTGCTGAATTTAACTCTTTGGAAGATGCACAAGCATGGGCAGACGCTGACCCGTACATTGATGCTGGCGTTTACCAAAATGTGATTGTAAAACCATTCAAGAAAGTATTTTAACGTGAAAAAATGGATTATTGGCTCACTGGCTTTAGCTCTGCTTGCAGGCTGTGCTTCAAGTGAGCAAGACGAACAAAGACAGCTAGAGATGATGGCGCAGCACCGAGCTGGCGTTTTATCTGCAGGCCTGCCGATTGAGTATGGCCCACTGTCGGTCATGCGCGTGCTAGCAAAAAACACGGTTATCGAAATCATGATGATCTACAACCAAGATGCAAAAGGTGCTAAGCCTTTAAACCAAGTTGTAGACATGAGTGTGAATAGCTACTGCACCAACTCTGAAGTGAGAGCAAACCTTGATATGGGCTTGGCTTACAACATCAAGATTCGCAACACTCGCGGACAACTGATGGTTGAGAAGTTGATCAGCAAAGAGACGTGTCAGAGCAGCAGCTAGATTCTAGCTCGAGATTCGAACAAGTATAAAACCAGAAGGCCTCGCAAATGCGAGGCCTTTGTTTTATGAAGCAATCAAAATCCTAAGCTGAATTATGCCTCGGTTGATTCCCACTCTTTACGCAGTGCTTTAGTTGCCGAAACTAAGTTAGTCAGCGCCGCTTCCGTCTCTGCCCAGTTCCGTGTCTTCAGCCCACAATCAGGGTTTGCCCACAAACGTTCCGCTGGAATTTTCTCTGCCGCTTTCTTAAGTAAATCAACAATCCACTCTTCTGACGGGATGTTTGGTGAGTGAATGTCATAAACGCCAGGTCCAATCGCATTCGGGTAGTTGAACTCTTCAAATGCTTTCAGCAGTTCCATGTTCGAGCGAGAAGTCTCAATGGTAATCACATCGGCATCTAGCGCGGCTACTGAATCAATGATCTCGTTGAACTCGCTGTAACACATGTGGGTATGAATCTGAGTTTCTGGTTTAGCACTTGCCGCTGAGATCTTAAAGGCATCGACCGCCCACTCTAGGTATTCTGCGTGGTCGCGCTTTTTCAATGGCAGACCTTCACGAATCGCTGGTTCATCGATTTGAATAATGTTGATGCCCGCGTCTTGCAAATCAGACACTTCATCTCGCAGCGCAAATGCCAATTGATTAGTGATCTCTTTGCGTGAAATGTCTTCACGTGGGAATGTCCAACATAAGATAGTGACTGGGCCTGTCAGCATCCCTTTCATCTGCTTCGAGGTCAGAGATTGGGCATAGGTCGACCATTCTACGGTCATCGGCTTCTCACGCTCTATATCCGCGACCACAATCGCCGGCTTCACGCAGCGTGAGCCATAGCTTTGTACCCAACCAAACTTAGTGGTTTGAAAGCCTGCTAGGTTTTCTGCAAAGTACTCCACCATGTCGTTACGTTCAGCTTCGCCATGAACAAGCACATCCAAATCCAGTGCTTCTTGACGTTTAACGGCATCCGCAATATGGCCTTTCAATGCAGTGTTATATTCCGCTTCACTCAGTTTGCCAGTGCGGTAAGCGCTACGTTGAACACGGATCTCGCCTGTCTGTGGGAATGAACCAATGGTTGTGGTTGGTAACAGCGGTAAGCCTAACACCTCAGACTGGTGCGCGGCACGTTCTGCGTATGGAGCAGTGCGCTCTGCTAGCGCTTTAGTTATCGTGTTAATACGAGCTTGAACTTGCGGCTTATTCACATGAGTTGCACTCTTGCGTGCAACAATCGGGTGGCTATACGTCTCACACGCTAAAATGGCATTTTGGTCGCCGTCTAACGCCGCACCCAATAAGCTCACCTCAGTGACTTTCTGTTTTGCAAAGGCAAACCAACTCTTCACTTCTTCGCTAAGCGTCTCTTCTAACTCAAGGTCGACTGGGCTATGCAGCAATGAACATGAACTTGCGACCCATAGTTTATCGCCTAGCTTTTCTTTCACTGGTTGCAGTAACTCAAGCTGCGCGGCTAAGTCTGCTCGCCAAACATTGCGTCCATTGATTGCACCCGCAGAAAGCACCCAATCTTCAGGTAGCTTATTCACCACTTGATCGAGTTGCTGCGGTGCGGCAGCCAAATCGATGTGTAAGCCGTTGACGGGCAGTTCCATGATTTTATCTAACGTGTCAGTCACAGAATCAAAGTACGTGGTAAGGAGTAGCTTCACATCACCTTGAATCACCTGATAAGCCAATTTGAATGAATCTGCCCACTTAGTCTCAAGTTCCAGAGAAAGGATAGGTTCATCGATTTGTACCCACTCAACGCCCAACTTGGCCAGTTTTGCCAGAATCGCTTGGTAAGCGGTAAGCAAGCGTGGAAGCAAAGTTAAACGGTCAAAGCCCTCTTCTACTTCCTTGCCGAGATATAAATAAGATAATGGGCCTAGAAGAACTGGCTTCACCTTATGCCCCGCTTTAATCGCTTCACTCACTTCGTCAAACAGTTGTGGCCAACTCACTTCAAAGGTGTCGTCTTTACTGAACTCAGGAACAATGTAGTGATAGTTAGTGTTGAACCACTTCGTCATATCTGATGCTGCTGCACCATCTTTAGCGCTTTCAGAGCCGTGCTTAGCGCCACAACAAGTTGGCTGCCTTTGAGATTGTATTTGAGTTTGAGATTGACCGCGACCAACGCGGAACAAGGTATCTAAATCTGGGAAGGCTTTTTCACCTTCTGATCCACCAGCGTGACGCTCAGGTACATGACCTAGAAGTAACGTCGTTGTTAGAACATGGTCGTACCATGCGAAGTCACCCGCAGTTGCAAAGCTTAGATTCGCCTTAGCTTGTACATTCCAGTTACGCTTTCTTAGTTCGCTACCGAGTTGCTTTAAATCTGATTGGTTAATCTCACCGCGCCAGTATTTTTCTAAAGTGAATTTGAGTTCGCGTTTTTCGCCGATACGTGGGTAGCCTAAAATATGCGTTGTCGTAGTCATGAACCTGTTCCTTATTCAATAATTTTTAGTGTTCGATCAAACTGCCTAGCTTATGGTTTAAGTTCTTTACAAGGCGTCTAGATGGCTAAACTATCTCCCTAATCTGAACGATGAACAACGTCCAAATATTCATCTTGTTTATTAAAAATATTCATCTTGAATAATCTAAAGCTGAAAAATTAAATCCATCTGGACATCTAGACGTTTACAAATGAAAGAAAAGCCCGTAGGGTGATTATTAAGAAATATTGAATTGGCTTAGGGAATATGAGGAAAACTCATGATAGAGCTTAAACACCTTCGAACATTGACTACCTTAAGAGACAGCGGCTCGCTAACAGCGACGGCAACTTCTCTTCACTTGACTCAGTCGGCGCTTTCTCACCAACTGAAAGACCTTGAGGCGCGTATCGGTGGTCAGCTTTTCCTACGTAAAACTAGACCAGTTAAGTTCACCTCTGAAGGTGAGATTTTGCTTAGGCTTGCCGATGAGATACAGCCAAGAATAGCTAAAGCGGAGAACGAACTCGCGAGCCTGAAAGAGGATGTGAATGGTCGTTTGCACATGGCGATTGAATGTCACTCATGCTTCCAATGGTTAATGCCTGCTTTGAAGGAATATCAAGTGGCTTGGCCAAGCGTAACGCTAGATTTCTCGTCAGGCTTTGGGTTTGAGCCGCTACCCGCGCTAATGGCAGGCGAGCTAGATTTGGTGATCACCTCTGATATACAGCCTCGCTCTGAGGTTCACTACGAACCACTCTTTGATTTTGAGATGCGTTTGATCACCGCAATCAACTCACCTTTGGCAGAAAAGGCGAGCATTGAACCGCAAGATCTTAGCGATCTCACTATGCTCTCCTACCCAGTTCAAAAGCAGCGTTTAGACGTAGTGAAGCACTTTTTGCAACCAGCAGGTGTAGAACCTAAGAAGTGGAAACAAGCAGACAACACCTTAATGTTGGTGCAAATGGTATCAGCAGGATTAGGTGTCGCGGCATTACCAAATTGGGCGATCAGTGAGTTCTCAAGACAAGGTTTGATAGCCAGCAAACCGTTAGGTAAAGGGCTTTCAAGAAGACTGTTTGCCGCAGTAAGAAACTCAGAAAAAGACAAACGTTACCTACAGGCTTTCTTTAGCACAGCAAGACAGCAGAGTAAGAGTCACTTAGATGGTATTGAGGTCGTTTAAGAGGTTCATTATTGAGCTAGCTTAAGCCTGTATTAAATCGGAAAGGCAAACGCCAGAAACAAAAAAAGTCACAGATAATCTGTGACTTTTTAGTTTCAGTATCGATGATTTTCGATATCTGTTGATTCGCGAAAATAGACTATCTTGGATAAGACTTAAACTGGTTAGTCAATGGGTCGTATTGATAGCCAAGCATATCGAGCTTGCCCACGACACTTTCTATATCCATTTCATACATACTGATCAGCTCTTCAAAGCTATCGCACTCTAGGCGAAGTTTCTCATTCACGATTCCCAGCAAGATAATGCTATCGAAACCTTTGACGTTGCTTAAATCCATCTCGTACTCCTTACGAACACACCGACTAAAATTAAGTTTAGAACGCTTACCAAGGCCATGCTAAAAAACTGATCACACTTCTTAAAGAGAATGCGTGATTAATGAGCGCACGTAATTAATGAAAGTCCGCGATTAAAGTGCCCACACTGGCGTTAAACCCACAGCCGCAGCCAATAACATCAGTAACGAAACCGTCAGTTGAAGTTTTTCCGGGGTTTTAACGAACAGTAGATGCCAACACCACACCACGATAGCTGAGATTAGCAAAGCAAAGCTGAACAGTAGCGTTGAAATCACTGGTTCTAGTTGAGCTTCAGACAAAGAATAGACACTCACGACTGTTGCCAAAACCACCAACATGCCCGTCAAAACACCAACAACAGGCAGAACACGGTGAAATGCCTGTAAGCGTGTTCTTGCAATCGTCAGCAGTAAATGGCCAAACGCTGAGCCTAACAGTGCCACTAGCAATACAGTAGTGATGATACCAACGGTAGTTGCTTGTTCCGTCGCTTGGATAGCAACGTAAGACAATGCCAAACCACAAGCTAAGTACATCACCCAAATAGGGCCAGAATCGCGTGTCTTCTTAGTTTGAACTTGAGAATAGAAATAAAAGATCGCAAACACGACCAGAAAGGCTTCAATTTTTACTGAGGCAACGGCAAGCCACAGCACGCCAATCGCAGGTAACATCTTGTGGATACGACCACGCTGCCCCGGACAAATATCCCCTTTCACCAAGATGAGGGTTAAGATCAGTTGGGCTCCTAAAAGCATCGGAGCAAATTGTACTAATAACGTTTCGACCATTGTGGATCTACTTCTTCAGACTTATTTTCGCGAATAATATCAAAAACTGCTGCGAACACTAATCAAAATCACAAATTAGCGACGTTATTCAAGGCTTCAACTATGCTGTTGTATGGTTCTTTTGTCGCCATTTACCGTAAAAAGACGAAAGACACCAGAACTAACAGGGGCATGTTCTACTGGCTAGTCTAGGCTCATGCCGCTATAATTCCCGCCTCAAAAATCAGAGGTTGAAATATGTACAGCGATATCACTCCTATTCACGAACACAAAAAATACTGGGCCGAGTGCTACGGAACTGCACCCTTTTTGCCTACCAGTAGAAAGGAGATGGATGCTCTTGGATGGGATAGCTGTGACATTATTATTGTAACTGGTGACGCTTATGTCGATCACCCGAGCTTTGGTATGGCTATCATCGGCCGTCTGCTTGAAGCTCAAGGTTTCCGCGTGGGCATTATTGCTCAACCAAAGTGGGACAATAAAGATGCCTTCATGAAGCTAGGTAAACCTAACCTATTCTTCGGCATCACAGCGGGTAACATGGACTCCATGATCAACCGCTACACCTCTGATCGCAAATTACGTCACGATGATGCTTATACTCCGAACAATGAAGGTGGCAAGCGTCCTGATCGTGCAACTCTGGTTTATTCTCAACGTTGTCGTGAAGCTTACAAAAGCACGCCAATCGTGCTTGGTGGTATTGAAGCGAGCTTACGTCGTGTAGCTCACTACGACTACTGGTCAGATAAAGTTCGCCGCTCTGTATTGTTTGATGCAAAAGCTGACATTCTTCTTTTTGGTAACGCTGAGCGTGCACTGGTTGAAGTAGCACACCGCATTGCCGATGGTGAAGACATGTCTACGCTGACCAATATCCGCGGTACTGCTATCAATCTTCCTGCGGCCCCTGAAGGCTTCAAGATCATTGACTCTTCTCGTATCGAAAAGCCGAACAAAGCGTATGTTCCGGTTAACCCGTACGAAGTTGAAACTCAGTGTGATACCAAGAAAGACGAAAAAGAAGAAGTAAAAGCGCAACCTATTACTATTCGCCCTTCTCGTCACGATGCAAAAACTACAGCGGTTCGTATCCCAGGTTACGAAAAGCTAAACAATGACCGTATTCTTTACGCTCACGCTAGTCGTATTCTGCACCTTGAGACAAACCCGTACTCAGGTCGTGCTCTGATTCAACGTCACGGTGATCGCGAGCTTTGGATTAACCAAGCGCCTATTCCATTGACCACAGAAGAGATGGACTACGTGTTTGGCCTTGCGTACAAGCGTGTTCCGCACCCGATGTACGGCAAAGCGAAAATCCCAGCATACGACATGATCAAAACCTCAGTTAACATCATGCGTGGTTGTTTTGGTGGTTGTTCTTTCTGTTCAATCACAGAGCACGAAGGTCGCATCATTCAGAACCGTTCGAAAGAATCTATCTTGGATGAGATCGAAGACATTAAAGATAAAGTACCGGGCTTCACAGGTACTATTTCTGACTTGGGCGGCCCAACGGCGAACATGTACCGTTTAGGTTGTTCAGATCCAAAAGCTGAAATTAACTGTCGTCGTCCATCATGTGTGTTCCCGAAAATCTGTGAAAAGCTAAACACAGACCATCAACACACTATCGACCTGTACCGCTCTGCGAGAAAAGTACCGGGTGTTAAGAAGATCATGATCGCTTCTGGTGTACGTTACGACTTAGCGATTGAATCTCCAGAATACGTTCGTGAGCTTGTGACTCACCACGTTGGTGGTTACTTGAAGATTGCTCCAGAGCATACTGAAAAAGGCCCACTGGATCTGATGATGAAGCCGGGCATGGGCACTTACGATCGTTTCAAAGAGATGTTCGAGAAGTACAGCGCTGAAGCCGGTAAGAAACAGTACTTAATTCCTTACTTTATCTCTGCTCACCCGGGCACAGAAGATGAAGACATGCTTAACCTTGCAATGTGGCTGAAAAAGCACAACTACGAGTGTGACCAAGTACAGAACTTCTACCCATCGCCAATGTGTAATGCAACGTCGATGTACTACTCAGAGACTAACCCTCTGAAACGCGTGAAATATAAGAAGCGTGAAGATGTTCCTGTGCCGAAAGGTGATCGTCAACGTCGTCTGCATAAAGCACTGCTTCGTTACCACGATCCTGAAAACTGGAAAATCATCCGTGAAGCACTGATCAGCATGGGTAAACAGCACCTAATTGGTGACAAAGCAAACTGCCTAGTACCAGCAGAAGACTTTGATGCACAAACACCGGCACAACGTCGTAAGTCTGGTCGTCACGGTTCACAACGCTTTGCGACTAAGCACAGTAAATCTCAGCCAGGTCTTGGTGGCGAAAGCCCACGTAACCACTCTGGTAAGAAACCGGGTGGCAAGAAGCCGACTGGTAACGGCAACGGTAGCCAAGGTAATGCTAACCAAGGTGGCGGTAATGGCAATGCTCGTAAACCAGCGACTGGCTTCATTAAGAAAGGTCCTGGTGGTCAGCAATCACAAGGTAATGGCGGCGGAAATGGCAAACCAAACCGTAACAAAGCGGGCAATGGTCAAGGTGGCAAACCTGCAAGTAACGGCAAGAACCGCCAGCGCGCAGCACAACGCTAATATCGCGAACCGATTGACTTCGCTATCGTAAAAACACAAAGCGCAGCTATTTAGCTGCGCTTTTTTGTGTCTGTTACAAGATAGCCTAACGAGCAAACACCCAATACTGACTAAGCAAATAGTTACTGACCATGCCCACCAAGATGCCAACCGCCATTGCGATAAACACTGCCCCAGTAAATGCAGGCAGCAATTCAGTCATCAACTTAAAGCACAGCAAATTAGGTATCGCCGATATTGATGCAGAGAACATGAACTTTTGCCATTGAATCAGCTTTTCGGACCAATTCCCCTGCCCTTTGAATTCAAAGGTCAACACTCGATTTCCAAACCAGGTTGTCGTTGCTGCAACGATGAAAGAGCCAATTCGAGCACTCATTAACGGCAGCCCAATAACGTAATGCAGCAATGCAAACACGGCACAATCGACAACAAAGCCACCCGCCCCCACCATAGCGAATTTAATCATCTTATGGTGAGGTTGTAGTTTTTTGTTTAGCGCGTCGAACTTGTGGCTAAACAGTCTCGATGACGAGTTAAAATTGAACATCGCCATCACTTCGAATGTGGCTCAACGACAAATTTGGTTTGATGTTTTGGCTATGACAGCTAAACAAAGCACGCTTTATTTTCACCGTTGGTTCCAAAATACAAGTTAACGCGTTGTCTTTAATCTTGGTTTCTACTTCTGCTCTTTTACCAATCAAGTAGAACTTGTCGATGCCATCTAGTTGCTCGATATCGAGCAGTTTCTTTGCTTGCCCATGGCTATAAAATTGGCCTGAGAATGGTCGCTTACCCACATAGAAGCTTGGCGCAGAATCCGTAATCTGTTCAAAGATGATACGGTCACTCTTCTCGTTCGCCTTACCTAGGTTTAGGTAAACCATCGCAATCATCAGCAACACTGGCAGAACTAAGGCCACGCTGGAGAACCACTTCTTATCTTTTTCCACTACGAGTATAGCAACCAACAAACCAAGAGCAGGAATACCTGGTAACACGTAAGCAGGAAGAATATTGCCCGCCATAGTGAAAAGAATCAAAGGTGAAATCAACCAACACACAAGGAATGAAAACAGTCCGCTATTCTCAACGTTAATTTCTGCAATTCTCTTGCGTCGAGCAAATGCCAATATCGGTAATACAATCGACCAAGGCGCAGCGGCTTGAATCCAGAATACCCAGATCATGCCTCGTGTTTCATCATGAGCAGATCCATAAAGATCCCCCTCCCAGCCACTCACAACAAAACGCTTAAAATGTTCGCCAACAATAAAGTAATCAATGAAACCCGGTGTCGCCATCTCTGCCATGATGTACCAAGGCAAAGCGATCGCTAACATCACACCTAAACCAGACAACAATGGGAAACGTTGCCAAAGCGCTTTAAAAGCGCCAAAGAAACCGTGTTGTAAGACCAACCAAGGGAATACTGCGATACCCATGATGACAATCGCTACTGGCCCTTTTGCAAGTAAGCCTAATGCCAAACCAATAAAGCCAACGTAACCCCAGTATCTATTAGTCTTCGCACTCCCTTCCCCCTTCCAACACAGGTAGAAGCCTAGCATGGCAATAGTCATCGCTAAGGTTAACGCAATGTCTGTCATCACAGCACCCGCAGCGATAGAAAAAATACCACATGTCGCCAATACAACGGCTGCAACTAAAGCGCTTTGTCCTGTTCGCTTCGCCATGTAAGCCGTCAGCAAAATTGTTACTACACCCGCTAACCAATGAGGAGCTCGAACAGCAAATTCACTTAGGCCGAACAACTCAATACCGGCAGCACTCATCCATGTAAACAGCGGCGGCTTACCCCAGAAAGGAATGCCATAATCAAACTGCGGCGTTAGCCAATTACCCGTTTCCACCATTAGACGAGCCATTTCACCGTAGCGTGCTTCGGTGGTGTCCATTAATGGGTAGGTTGCCAAAGATAAAAGCCTTAAAACCAATGCAAAAGCCAACAAATACCATAGGTGCGTTCTGTTCAGGCTCATGCTGACTCCTCTAATTTAAAATGTGTTTTTAACGCGGGTGTATCAACCACAGACTGGATCAGATACAAAGGGCGATTCTTGGTTTCGATAAAAATACGACCTATGTATTCCCCCATTAAACCAATACTCAGAAGTTGAATGCCGCCGAGGGCAAGTTGTACAACCATCATGGATGGGTAGCCCGTGATAGGCTCACCAAACATCATGGTTTTGAACACGATGAAGACGCCATACACAAAAGCGGTAAGCGCCACTAATCCACCAACGGCCGTCGCAATACGCAGTGGGCGGATAGAAAATGATGTGATGCCATCCATCGCCAATCCGATGAGTTTCAGGTAGTTCCATTTCGTCTCGCCACAGAAGCGAGCATCGCGCTTAAACTGAATCGTTGCTTGCCTAAAACCCGGCCATGAGAAAATACCTTTCATGTAGCGATTACGTTCAGGCAGTTGGTTGATATGGTCGACAACCACTCGGCTTAACAGTCGGAAATCACCGACATTTTCTGGAACATCGATCTTCGCTGCCACGTTCATGACTTTGTAAAAGCTTGCTGCTGAAAACTTCTTAAACCACGTTTCACCATCACGTTGGCTACGCTGCATATTGACGACGTCATAACCTTCGCGCCATTTGGCAATCATTTGAGGAATCAGCTCGGGTGGGTCTTGTAGATCGGCATCGAGCAAGATCACAGCTTGTCCTCGGCAGTGTTCGAGGCCAGCACTCATCGCTGATTCTTTACCAAAGTTACGGCTTAAACCGATCACAGAAATTGAGCTATTGATTGAAGTGAATGAACTCACCAAATCCAAGCTGTTGTCTTTGCTGCCATCATCGACATAAACAATTTCACTGGTGATGGGTAAGCTATCCAGTACCTTGGTTAAGCGAGAATGAAACTCTTCTAACACCTCTTGTTCATCGTAAAACGGCACAATGATCGATAGTGAAACGGCGGGATTGATCCGTGATGTGGAGACTTTAGGTCGGCTAATATGAAGTTCAGACATAATACGTTCTTCTATTTTTTAATCTGAAGCCAACCTACCCTCCCATAAGTGAAAGTTATGTTATTGACATATTTTTCACGCTCACTCAGGATAATGTTACTGTCTATTTCTGTATGAGAATCAAAATGAAACGAGTTCTATTAGTCGAAGATAACCGTGAAATTGCAGGTGTCTTGTTTGATTATTTTGAGTGTATTGGCATGGAACTCGATTACGCAGACAACGGTGAACTTGGCCTACAACTCGCGTTGGAAAACTCATTTGATATCATCATATTGGATCTAATGTTACCGAGAATGGACGGCCTAACGGTTTGTAATAAACTGCGAGACCAAGGTAACGCGACACCTATTTTGATGCTGACTGCGTTAGATAGCCGAGAAGATATGCTGAAAGGCTTTGAACACGGTGCCGATGATTACCTCACCAAGCCATTTGATTTGGATATTCTAGAAGCAAGAATGAACGCGTTAGTCCGTCGTTACCGCGGAAAAGTCGCCTCTTCAAAACTTCAGTTCGATGAACTCACCATCGACCAAAAAACCCGTAAAGCTTACCGCCAAGATAAGCTGCTCGCACTCAACCCAACCACTTACACCATACTTGAGATGCTGTGCCAAAGCGCACCTGAAGTAGTCACTCGTGAAGCTATTTCCTACAAGTTATGGGAAGAAAACGAACCCAACAATGATGTGTTGCGCAGTCACATTTATCAGTTACGTAATCAACTCGACAAGCCTTTCGACACTCAGATGTTAATTACGGTGCCTAAAGTTGGCTTCCGATTGGAGCCATCGAATTGATTTCAAATGTTCTTACAAGCACAAAAACCCTAACGGGCCGCTTAGCGGTTTTCTTTGGGTTAATGGCCGTAATTGTGTCGGCATTTGTCTATGTGGTATTTATCACAGCCCTGTACTTGTCGGAAGACCGCGTGGGTGAAAGACGCATCCTAATTGACCGCAACTATGCAGTCGGGTTATTCCAGTCAGGTGAAAGTGGAGAGCTTCGTATTGATGACCTGACTATCGCTTACAACGATCTTTCCTATCTACCGAAAAAGTATTTAAAGTATATTGAAGGCAAAGAAAATTTCATTGGTGAGGTCGGTGAAGATCCAGAATCTCGCATGGTCTATGTAGGCGAGTATACTCATGAAGGTAGAACTCACCCTATTGTTCTGCTTTCTGAAATAGACCGTGTCGAGCTTAGTGTCTTTGAGCTCGTTTATGCCACCACATTTGTATTAGCCCTTCTCTCTATTCTAATATTCAGCTTCGGAGCTCTGCTCTATCGGTTGTCTAAACGGCTGATTGAGCCCTTCAACTCCCTGTCTGAACAGCTTGAATCCAATAAGCTCAATCTAAACGAAGAATTTGGAGTGAATGACGATGCGGCGGTGGAGTTTCGTCAGTTGACGGATCAACTCAATCAATACAGAAGAGAAATCAATTCTCTAGTAAAACGCGAGCAAGCTTTCGCACGCTACTCAAGTCATGAACTAAGAACTCCGTTGACTGTTGCTCGTGGTGCCAACAAACTGTTACTGAGAAGCGAAACAACCGAATTTCAATCTCGTCAGGTTGAACGTATTGATGAAGCCATTGTTCAAATGTCTGAAATGGTCGATGCACTGCTTGGTTTAGTTCGTTATGAAAGAAACAGTGACGATGCACCGCTGCGCTTGTTTAGTCAGCAAGAGTTAGAAGCTATCGTTTCCAAGAATTCATTACAGGCGGATGAGAAGCAAGTCGAGATATCCTTACACATTCAATCAGAGCCGACCATTCAAGCCACCAGCGCGATCATGAATATGTTGGTCGGCAATTTATTGAGGAATGCCATTGCAGCGACCAATAGTGGCACTGTCACGGTTACCCTGTCCGAACAGAGTATTGTGATTGAAGACCAAGGTGAAGGCCTTCAGGAACAATACAATCCGAATGGTCATGGATTAGGTTTATTGATTGTCGAGGACTTGTGTCAACGCTTCCAGTGGGGCTTTGAATTGGTCAATCGCAGCTGTGGTGGATGTACCGCTAAAATCACCTTTCAAACCGATATATCCGCATCAATCTCAGAGCAAATGAATTCATAGTTCGAGGCTCAATATCGAACGAAAACTTGATTTAGTTGGTTTACAGCACTTGCAGGCTACTAGATACTCGTCCGTCCTATTTGATTTAAAAATGCTGGCTCTTGAGTCAGCATTTTGTCTAAGTGCGATGAAACTAAATAATAGCCCTGTAACTCAACATCAATACAACGACCACACCTTTTTCTTAAAGCGTGACGATCAGCTTCATTCCCACTTTTGCGGCAACAAAGCCAGAAAGTTCATGAAGCTACTGGAAGACGAGCACCCAAGCACTACCACCCTAATAAGCTATGGTTCCGCTCAAGCCAACTCATTGTTCTCGCTAGCCGCACTTGCAAAAATCAAAGGTTGGACGCTTGAGTTTTACGTTGATCACCTACCTCGATGGCTACAAGAACGCCCACTCGGCAACTACCGTGGCGCTATCGATCTCGGGGCTGAGGTTATTTCAGTCAAAGAAACTGGCTCTGAGCTTCATCCACAAGAGTATATTGAGCAAGTAAGACAACCTGACTCACAATGCATTGTGTTACCAGAAGGTGGACGCTCTCAGCTTTCTGAATATGGCGTAAAACAACTGGCGATGGAAATACTCAGCTGGACTCGCTTTGAAAACCAATACGATTTTGTTGTGGCACTGCCAGCAGGCACAGGCAGCACGGCTCTGTATCTACATAAGCATTTAAAACTACACAACATCCCGGTATTAACCTGTGCATGTGTTGGCGGCAGTGATTACCTAACGCAACAGTTCAACGAGCTTGGCGAAACCGATCACCCGCAGATATTACCGCTTAAAGCCAAACACCACTTTGGTAAGTTGTACCAGCAGGACTATCAAACTTGGTTGGATCTACAAGAACAAACTGATATTGAATTCGACCTGCTCTACGACCCATTGATGTGGCAATGCTTAGAGCAATGGCAAGAAGAGAACCCAACCAAAACCGTCATCTATATCCATCAAGGTGGCATCTTAGGTAATGAGTCGATGTTGCCGCGCTATCAACGTAAGTACCCAGAACTTCGAAGTAGCCACACCGCTGATAACGCTACTTGGTAGTAATCCGTTCTTTTCTACTCTAATGCCCCGCGTTTCTGCGAACTGAGAATTTCTCAGCGCATCATGAACAGCCATCGCACTCCCTTTCGATGGCTGTTTATCAGTAATAGCCACCTGCTATCCCTGCCAGACATTTCAAGTTAGAGACAGAAATCTGGCGAGAATCATCGCGTTATCTATACTTTCGATTGGAACGTCAATTGTCATCGAAAGGAATTACGCATGCGAAAACTCACTACGCTCGGCCTGTTTTCAGTTTTACTGCCCTTCTCTGCGATATCAGGAGAAAACGTCACTTACCAAGTCGATGGGATGGATTACGAAGGTTATTGGAGTGAAGCCAGTGACCAAGCGCCTTTGGTACTGCTAATACACGATTGGGATGGCTTAACCGATTACGAAAAGAAACGTTCTGAGATGCTCAACGAACTCGGTTACAACGTGTTCGCCATCGACCTATTTGGTAAAGGCATTCGCCCTACGGAAGTGAAAGATAAAAAGCAACATACAGGCGAGCTGTATAAAGACAGAGAAAAAATGCGTACGTTGCTCAACGCTGGTGCCATGGAAGCGAAAAGACTTGGCGGCAACTTAGATAACAACGTAATGATGGGATACTGTTTCGGCGGAGCCGCTGTATTGGAAGCCGCTCGTGCGGGCATTCCTTCGAAGGCTTATGTCACCTTCCATGGCGGTTTATCAACACCAAAAGGTCAAGACTACTCGCAGACTAAAGCTCCCGTAGTCGTGTTCCACGGCACGGCTGATGCCATGATTTCAATGCACGACTTTGGAAGCCTCGCCGCTCAACTTGAATCAACCAAAGTTCCGCATGAGATGATCACTTATAGTGGTGCGCCACACGCCTTCACAGTATTCGGATCGAATAACTATCAACATGAAGCTGACCAAAAATCTTGGGATAGATTTACCCATGTGCTAGAAACCACGACCAGATAATCTTCTCCCTCAGAACCCACAACCCCATTCGAAAACTTAAGAATGGGGTTGTTTAATTATCACTGCATCATCTCGCTACAAATAGCGGTGGATACTTAAGTCATCAGTTTTAATATCACTAGCTGAGCCACTGACCACGCTTGCCAAGATCTTTCCTGAGCCACATGCCATTGTCCAACCTAATGTCCCATGTCCAGTATTTGTAAATAGGTTCTTGATAGGCGTCTTTCCTATGATAGGCGTGCCATCTGGCGTCATTGGTCTTAACCCAGTCCAGTATTCGGCTTTAGAAAAGTCCCCCGCTTGTGGGAAAAGATCTTTAATCACCATATCAATCGTGGCTTTGCGTTTTTCTGGAATCAGGTAATTAAAACCCGCAAGCTCGGCCGTACCCGCGATACGAATACGGTCATCAAATCGCGTCATCGCTACCTTGTAGGTTTCATCCATCACAGTCGAGGTTGGTGACTTATCTGCATTCACGATCGGTAGTGTTAACGAATACCCTTTGACTGGATAAACCGGGATTGATAAATCCACTTGCTTGAGCAGCTCACGAGAGTAGCTTCCCGAAGCTACCACATAAGCGTCCGCTTTGAATTCACCTTGAGTTGTCGTAATGCTCTTTATGGTTTGGTTCTGATGATTCAAACTTACCACTTCAGTATCAAACACGAACCTAACACCAAGTTGCTTGGCCTTCTCAGTCAGCGCTAAACAGAACTGATGACAATCACCGGTTTCATCGTGTGGTAAATACAGGCCGCCCACCAGCTTGTCTTTAACGTCTGCTAAACCAGACTCCACTGACAGACACTGTTCAACATCAAACAGCGAGTGTTCGATTCCACTCTCTGTTAATAGCTTCATATCCTGCTGAATAGCGTCCAATTGTTTTTCGCTTCTGAATACTTGCAAGGTGCCTTTCTGCCGGCCCTCATAAGCCAAATCTTCACTGATTCTTATATGAGTCAGGCAATCTCGGCTGTAGTTAGCGACTCGTAACATCCGCGATTTATTCTGTGCGTACTTGGCTTCATTACAGTTGGCGAGCATCTTAGTCGCCCAAGACATTAACTCTGGAGAAAGAGAAGGCTTCACTTTAAGTGGCGCATGTTCTTGGGTAAGCCATTTCATCGCTTTCAAAGGGATGCCCGGTGCCGCCCATGGTGATGAATAACCGTAAGAAATTTGCCCAGCATTCGCAAAGCTGGTTTCTTTACCACTGCTATCTTGACGATCAATCACTGTGACCGAGTGTCCTTCCTTCGCAAGGTACCAAGCGCTGGTCAACCCAATAACACCGCTGCCAATTACAATAACTTCCATTCTCTTCCCCTAATGCCCGACAAAGCCAAAACCTGTCGAACACAGCTGTCAGTCTAAAACTCGTTTCGTTAATAATTTGTAACTTATTCCGCATGTGTTGACTTAACAATAGAGGTAGCATTGACAAAACATCAATTCGACTTAAAAACGAATTCGTCAGTTTGGAAGTGTGATATTGGCGGTATTTGAAAGCTTAGGTAGGAGTCGCTAAGTAAATCAACTAAGCCTAGATATTGTAAGCGTCATGGCTTAAGAAAGTGGCGTTCTCGAGTAAGAAATCCAACAAGGTTTCGGCTTGTAGCGTTAGTGCACGGCCTTTCAAAGATTGAACCTTAACCGTCGCCTTCGATAGCATCTCCAACTCGGTCGCAACCACTTCAATCTGCCCTGACTTTATCTCATCAAGCACCGTGAGTTTGGGCATAAAGGTCACGCCTAGGCCTGCCGAAACGAAGTTAGTTAGCGCGGTAACCGAGTTAGTTTGAAGCTTAGGTTGCAAAGTGAGATGAGAGTTTTGTTCAGCCTGCTTTACTAACCTCCCCATACCTGTCGAGTTGTCGATCAAAGCAACAGAGGCCTCTCTAACATCTTGCAGTGTCACTGGTGCTTCTTGGGTCGTTAGTACGTGCCCTTTTGGCGCGATAAGCTCTAGAGGATGACTACGCTCGACGTGTGAATGCAGTTTAGGATGAGGTGCAGACGCATAGGTGATCGCGAAATCTATCTGTTGATCTTCTAACATTTTCACGGCATCCAATGCACCTGCAATTTCAATCGATAAATTGATATCAGGGTATCGAGCCATGAAGGTTTGCATCGGTTTAGAAACCAAGTTAGTGATAAAACCTTCCCCAATCGCAATGCTAACGTTACCGCCCTTGAGGTTTTTCAACTTAGTTAGACGAGCCAGTACCGCCGTTTCACTACGAACTATGGAACGGTAGTAATTCAACAGTTCATTACCTGCTTCGGTTAACAGTGATTGGCGGTTGTTGCGCTCCCATACTTTCATTTCCGCTTGCGCTTCTAACTGTGTCAGCATTCTGCTCATCGCGGCAGGGTCAACATTCATCATCTTAGATGCCTTACGTAACGACCCATATTTCGATAAAGCATTAAGGTATTCCAGCGCGCGGATATTAAAGTGGTGCATTCAACTTCCTTGTGATTCAACTGACACTTGATCAAGCGTCTCACAAATTTGCTGCGAACATATATCCCAATTTATCAAGATCGTAATTGCTCTTACTAACTTGTGCACCGAGTCACTTCAAGGCACTACATCAAAGGCTGATATACGTGTTTTAGCTTGCTGTCGATAATACAAAGGCGACAACTTTCGTCATCGCCTTTGAGTTGTTACTTCTTGTAGAGCAACAATCATTTTCACTGATGGACTTAGGCATCAAGTAAAAGGTTCGGTCGAATCAAGTCATAAACACAAGCAAGTTCACTGCTGAATTCAAACTGTTTGTTGATAATGCCGCCAGCCATATGAGGGTGCCCGCCGCCAAAACCAATCCCTTTTTCATTAAGGGCCCTTCTAACTATCTTCGCGACATTGTTTTTTGAACACTCTGAACGGAGAGAGATAAAGGTCTTCTCTCTATTTCTAGCAGTGAGAACAACAATATCGAGCTCATCAACACTCAGCAAGAAATCACCTAACACGCCAAGCATATTTTTAGGGCAACCTTCAGGAAGCACAGCAAATGCTGCGTTTTTTTCACGACGTAAGCTATCGAGCATGGAATAGAAAAGTTTTAATTCATGGAACTCTACTTGATTACGACAAATTTTGTTAACCATATCATTATTGGCCTTCGCTTGAAGATACAACAATGCTTTTAGATCTGCAGTCCCTACCCCTCGGGTAAAGTTTGCGGTATCAAAACTCAGACCAACCAATAGTGCTGTCGCAATATTTTGGGGCATCTGCAGAGAAAAATAACGATAATACTCAACCATTATGGTTGCTGTTGAACCATAGTTTGAACGTATATCGGAATACCATACAAAATCAGGTGCTTTCACTTGATGGTGGTCGATCACTCCGACCTCAAGCCCCGGAAAATCGATGACATTTTTCTCACCAATACAGCCATCAACAACAATAACCTTGTCATCCGGTTGTAGTTTCAAATCTTTTGGCTGATAGATTGGAATATCTAACCAATCTATTAAGTTCCTGAGTGACACTCGATCTATATAACCATGAAACGTAATATATGGGCGCAACCCTTTGCTTTTTAATAAGTATGCTAAAGCGTATGCGGAAGAAATCGCATCATGGTCAGGGAAGTCATGAGCTTGAATAATGATTCTGTCATCACCCTTAAGCCGTTCTAGAAAGCTTTCGAACTTTAAATTTGCCATAATCCCACTGCTAATAAAGTTCTAGCTTGATCATAAGCTAGAACTGATGTGTTAATGGTTAACTCTTATGAATTAAACGATATTCGGTGTTAGACAAAATAGCTTCTTCTAAAGCCCCCACACCTAACGTACTGTAACCATAGAAATTAGGTTTCGCATTCAAACGTAAAGACTGTACGCTTTCTACAACGTTCTCGTCCATTGTTAAAGCGTCTACCACTTCCGAAAGCAACTTCCTGTTCTCTTGTGACATCGGCGAAATAAACTCACTCGCACCACTGATTGATGAGTACAAGTAGCCAAATTCGCCACCATTATTCTCTTCAATGTAGTAGTTACCTGTTCTTGCAAACGATGCACGGATCTCATTGACACTTTCAATAGAACTAAACGTCTGTGCAAAAAACTCAGAACCACCTGCATGCTCGAATGTTTCTGGAGCAAAGTCTTCATTTGGGAAGACCAGATAAGCGACGATCGCATTATCTCGAGTAATCGCAGAAAGGATGAAGTTGTCGTCCTGGTAGTACTTAATCACATCATCCGTTGTAGCGCGCTTAATATAAACAGGCGCACCAAATGTTTGGTCTAAGGTTTCGGCAGATGAACGAATATAGATTTTGTCCAACTTTCTATGCGATGGAATGTCTGTCATTTGAGAAAGACCAAAATCGAACATCTTTTCTAGCGCGTCAAAGCTGTCATTAAAGCCGCCCAAAGCAATGGAAATAACCGACACTAAGCCGATAGTGCGTGCCATACCGCCCTTCTTCTGCTCTTCCAACAGAGACTCTTGAGTGTCTTGAAGTTCTTGTAACTCTTCCTGTATATCTTTTTGAATATCCTTGTTTTGCTCTTCAGACATTTTTAACCTTTGATCTCGTCGATTTTATCCATTAGCGCATCTGTACCATCTTCAGCCTTCTCTTGAACTCGCTCAAAAGCATCCGTGTCCATGGTGCTTTCAATTTCATCGCTGTAATTAAGACCAAGATAAATGCCGATACCGATAAATACTAAAGCGAAAATTTTAAACATTGCTACTCTCAATTCATTAACTGGTAATCCAAGTACATGCCAATGACATGTACTTGTTTGTTTTGCTTAACTAATTTATTACTTATACAAAGCGATACGACTGTTTACTTTCTTCAAGTAATTTTTGGTTTCGTCGTACGGCAGATTAACCACTAGCTGATCATAGACTTGTTGAGGCGTCAGCTGGTTGATAATCTTCGATGCTTTGCCAATACTGGTGGAGCGATCTTTATTGAACGCTCTAGCCACATTACCCGCACCAGTGTTATAGGCGGCAATGACACAGTACAAACGGCTTTCGTCATTCTTTATCTTGCGAAGATACTTACTGTTTAGGATGTCTAAATAGGCCGTACCTGTTTCTACGTTGATAACTGGTTGATACAGATCCGCCACTTTCATTGGCGCGTCGATATTACGGACTTGTTTGTTAACGTCATGACCCGCACTGGTTGGTACCACTTGCATCAAACCAAACGCAGGCACGTGTGATTTCGCATCCGGACGGAACGCCGATTCCGAGTGCATGATTGCCATAATCAGTGCAGCATCAACTTCCCAGTTTTTACTCTCGTTTTCAGCCAACGCACTGTACTTGCTCGCGCGCGCTTTTAAGCTGTTCTCAGGAAGCTTAACTTTGTAACTGATCACTTTTTTCGGCTTAGCCGGGGCCGCCGCAACGTCAACGGCTGGCTTAGGCTTTACCACTTGTGGCTGTGGCGCTTTTTCGACGACTTTTTCCACAACTTTTGGCGGCTGCTTTTTTGTTGGCGCGGGCTCTAGCTTGGCAACCTCTTTTGATACTTCAACCTTTTCAGCTGGCTTTACGATCTCAACTTCTGGCTCTGGTCGTTTAACCTCAATACCATGTTTGGCACGCATTTCGTCATACAGCTTGGTTTGCGCCGCAATACGTTCCTGAGCTTTTGCCAGTAGTGCCATTTTCTTGTTATGAGCACGCTGGTAAATGAAAGAGTCTGGAATACCAGTATCAGATAAAATCAATCGCTCGGCTTGCACATCCAACTCATTCATCTGGCTTTGCGTCTGCTGGATAACGAAGTTTTTCTCTTCTTGCTCTTTCTCCAAAGAGTAAAGCACCGCGTGGTCTTCTGCTTTTAGCTCCGCTAGCTCAACGTTTTGACCAGCAACCTCAACCGGAATGTTTTTAACAAGCGCTTTGATCTCTTCTGGGCTGCTATCTTCATCCACCAATACAGATACTGTTGCAGTATTGGTTTCGTAATCGACTGAAGTTTTCACCTGATCGTCTTGAGAGTAATCCACCTGCTTGGTTTGAGATGAAACCTCACCCTCGCCCCATGTCTTGATTAGATCGGTTCTGCGCTCATCGAGGTTGTTAGTATATTCATCACGCCAAGCTTCGTACTCATCCAAATAAGCATTAACGTAAGCATGAAACTCTTTGACTTTGTCTTCTTGAGACTGGCTTGCTTTGGCAACAGCATTGTTTAGCTGCTGCTTTTGTTCTTCTGACACAGCAAATGCCTGAGAACTAATAGCTGCCGAAATAACTACAGCTAACACGGTCTTATTGATCATTTTGTACATAGTTCACTCCCAGAGTGTATAGAGACAAAAGGCCACTCAAATGGCGGCCTTTTTCACTAATACTAATCGCGGTTCCGTTCGCGGTTATTTTTTCAATGCATCGAACGCCGCCGCAAGGTCTGCTGCCGCTTTCTCATTGTTGAATTGATCCCACAAAGCAGAATCTTCACCACCAACTTCATCAATTACTTTGTTCATATTCGCATCGTATGCAGCTTGGTCCATACCGACTAGAACGTACAAGCCGCCCGTTGGGCTTGCTTGGCTTACGATAATGCGGCTGCTAGTAAGCGTTTTATTCACGACTGTCTTAGTGATGTTCTCGAATGTCTCTTGAACATCTTCAGTCACTAGCGTTACACCCTCTGCTGCCGATGTAGAAGTCACACCTTCAGTAGCCGCTTGGAATAGGTTGCTCACGTCAGTTTCAAACTCAGCTGCAAGGTTTACACGAGCATCATTGACTGCAACTTTTCGCATAACGCTCATACCAGCTGCACTCTTCTTGGAGTAGCCTTTTGCCGCTGCAGCGATATCGCTTGGTATCACATCACAAATCCAACCCGGCGCAGATACGGTAGGTGCATCTGGGAAAGTACATGGAGCGAAGTTTTGCGCTTCCTTAACCGTCGCGTTGTTGCTCTGACAGCCAGCTAGAACTGCTACTAGTGAAGTTGCAATAAGTAGTTTTTTCATTTTTTAATTACCTGACTATTTAAGCGTGCATTCTATATCTGCCCAGTGACAGCCTTCTGGCACCATTTTGCCTAAAGAGCCTTTTTGAACTTTAAGAGCTGTTTCTTCGTCAATCGACACCCAAGAATAATTTGGTGTCACTGCGTTGTGTTCATTGTTTACAACATGGCCGGTACCAATAGGGAATATTTCCGTATCGCCTTCCATTGACTTCATTGCTTTTGAAAACAATACCTCAGCCCCTGGTGTGACCTTTTTATTCTTACCCATATTTAACTTCACCATGCTGCCGTGTTGGCACTGACGAAGCTCGGATACATGAGCACTTGCTGCCAACATTTGCTTTAAGTCATAGGTATGTTCAACCGCTTCCATAGCCGCTTTGCTAGCTAGGCTTTGATATTGTCCAATTGTGATTGGACAATCAGAACTGCGCTCTTCTACTGTAATTTGCTCATCACCTTCCATTTCAAAGCGTTTAAGCAATGTCATACTTGGGACTGAAACCACTTTCGTGACTGCTTTAACATCAACCTCGAATCTACATTCAGCTGGGTAATATTTCACTTCACCATCATCCTTAGTTTTCTTACGAGCTTCTTTGTACTTGTAAGTAAGGTCTGATGCCGTTATTTCAGTAATGATTGCAATATCTGCTACCGACGCTCCTTTGGTGTTGTATCGGCCACTTTGCTCGGCGAACATTAGCTCTTTCTTAAGCTTATTAGCTAAAGTACGATCGACCAATTCTGCACCGGAGCTGGAAATCTGACTTTCAAGCTCATTTCGCATTGAAGAAATCAGCTTTGTTCGCGCTTCATCTTGAAAAGAAATATCTGGCGAAAGTACGATAACTTTAACGTCTTCTGTTGATGGGATAGTTACGTCAGCTTGCTCAATTTCGACGCGAGTATCAGGTGTGCAAACCTCTACAGGCGTACTCGAACAACCAGTCAAGATAGTAAGTACCGCACTAGCCATTAACGTTTTCTTTAACATATATTCTCTCCCGAATATGTTTATTTTATTTTTCTAGGACTAGAGGTTCGCTATTTAATTAAGCCCAGCGCAGTCCAAATCCCTTTCTCTTTTATTTGCTCATCAAAGTGGCGAGCAGCCCCTTCGTCGGCATATTTGTAGCTAGTTACAGAGTTTCCTGTAGAGATGATTTCACTACGAGACACTGTTTTAGATTTGTTATTTACAATTTTAACATTAGAGACCAAGGTTGAAATATACGCGTCTCCGACTTTGTTTCTTCGACGCTCAGAATCCACTTTCAACACATGAGTTTGGTTTTTGTTCTTTGAAGTTGAGGTCGCGATATTGAACTCTGATAACTGGTTCCCCAGCAGTTCAATTGCTTTTCTTGACTCTCTATCTGAAGAGAGACGGATGTTAATTTGGCTGCTTAGTTTTTGGTGTGTAATAGTCAGCAGTTCGATTGCGCTGATGTCAGCTTTATAACTAGGCTTCAGAGATGAAAGCATTGCGATACGCACAGAAGCATCGTGTTCAGTTTGATAAACACTGCGATTGTCTAACCACCAAAGTAATTTATCTTCGTGAGAAAGCGCATCAAGTTCGATTTGAGATTTACGGTTTAGATCTTTTATTTCGCGAATCAACTGTTGAGTCACGAGTGACTTTTTCACTCTTACTTCGACAAACGCACCAAGATCATTCTCTTCCATTTGTACATATTCGATACCATTTAAGGTCAAGGATTCAGTCTTAGTATTAACTTTGTTATCAACTAGACTATTTGAAAAACCCTTACCATTGGTTTCTCGAACGGTGTCTCTCATGTAAAAAGACGACTCGACTTGAGTCCATAACTTTTCGTTGATGTTGTTTACAGCAATTTTTTTAGCATGAGACAGAGTTAGCGCTTGAGAAACTGCATAAATGTACTCGTCACTGTCTACTTTAGGCTTTAGATACCATTCAGGTTTTGTAGATTGACAGCCAGAAAGAACAAGCAACGCGAATAGCGCTATGAAAAAGCGAACTATTTTTTTATTTGAAGACATTTGGAACCAACATCGAAAAAGTTTGTCGCAATCTTATATCCTCAAAATTAAACATTCAAACGACCAAATTTATAGTTTGATTCATTTCTGAGTTAAATATATAAATTTCCATTGATCTCACGCATCAAATTTATACAAAACCTCCGTTAATTAACAAAAAAGACAATACAAATCCTTGATTTTTAGGCAATTTATGTAAATTATAAATTACACAATAACTCTTTATTTTCCATTGATAAAAACGTGAACAAAGTCTTAAAAAAACCGAATTTCGGTTCAAAAAATACACATAACTTTGATTAAAAAAGTGATATTCATTCAATAAAAGTGAGATACTGATCTCAATGACAAATTTGATATTAACAGCAGATTTTAGTCTCTACCCTAAATAAAGATACCAGACAGACACTCGAAAAAATTAAATTCCGTTAATCACAACAATGTTAATAAATCACTATCGCGCGGGATTTACAGAAATGAGCTGTCTATTTCTCATGCCAATACTGATAAAAATGAAAATAAGGTCTAATTAAATGGATATCAGAAATATAGGCCATTAGCGGATAAATAAAGATGGGAAGTAGATCTTGTGGGAAGATAAATTATTTTTAGTTTCTATTTAAATCGAACCAAGAAACCAAATAAAACACCAACAGACAATGAATCCTTATTAAAAATAACCTTCATAGACAGAAAGTACAGATACCACCTTAAGGGTAGTTTCACTTTTATCTATGAAGGGTTTGAGCATGTCTTTCTGACTATTTTAGCGCGAGTAACTTATCGACAAACTCTGAGAAACCGTACCCGCCGGGCTTGCTCATCACCACTGATGGATGATGCTCAAGTCGCGCCCAGTAATGCTGGATATTTGCCACACCGACACTGTTAGGCAAAATTTCAAACATGTATTGGTCATTCATCGAGTCACCGACATAGCAACTACGCTCGACTATCTCTTGATCAGATAACCCCTTATCTTTGAGAAAAGCGGTCGATGTCGCTTTTTTAGAGTGCTCACCATACCAAGCATTGATGTGAATTGAGCTTGCTGTCGCATGTGCACCTAACGCGTGAATCTTAGAGACTATCTCTTCGATAATGGCATCGTCGACTTTAGGACGGTTTTGACCGATATCGATTGCCACCTCACACAGGCGGTAAGACTGATCCAGCGTTAAACTGAGCTCTGGGTAATCGCCCAAAATAGCCAATACTTGTTCTTTCAGCTTACTCTGATTGGCACTGACTTCTGGCAAAGGGATATCAGAGCGCAATGTCAGATAACCGTTTTTCTTTTCCATAATGAACGCGCCGTTCTCGCCGAGAACCGCATCAACAGGCCACAACTGAGCAATGTGATCACACCAACCTGCACAAGCGCCCGTTACCGCAACCACTTTTTTCCCTGAATCACGCAGTTTGCTTAACGCGATCAAGGTTTCAGGTGGCAATTGACCTTGCCACGTTAAGGTGTCATCCACATCGGTTAACACCCAATCTATCTTTTTCCAATTTTGGTTCAATTCATTCGATACCGAATTCATTTCTACACCTCTAAATAATCAATCACTAAACAGTGTTAAAGCAAATTCGGCAAAAACATCACCAAGCTTTCAGAGAAAGTCAGCAACATCAGAACCGTGAGTAGTGCTAGCAACAAAGGAGCCACTTCTTTCACGAAGTCGACCATACGAACTTTTAAAATCGAGCAAACCGTAAACATCATCGAGCCAAATGGCGGAGTCACACCACCAATCATGATATTCACTATCACGATGATGCCGAAGTGAACCGGGTTAACGCCTAGGTTAAGCACAGCAGGCAGCAGCAATGGCGTGAGTATGATCATTGCAGCGCCGCCTTCGATGAACATACCTACCACTAACAGCAGTACGTTAATCAACAACAGCAAGACTAACTTGTTGTCGGTAAGTTCAATCAAAGCAGACGCAACATTGTGTGGGATCTGTTCTAGCGTCATGTAGTAACCAAAGACCATGGCACCGATAATGATGAACATGACACTACTGGTGCCTTGCACTGTTTCACGCATGATGAGCGGGATATGACGTAAGCCCAGTTGACGATAAACGAAAATGCCAATAATCGCACAAAGCAATACGGCGATAGCCCCAGCTTCTGTCGGAGTAAACAAACCAAAGCGCATGCCCAGAATAATACCGAACGGGATCAGCAGTGCCGGAATCGCTTTTAGGAAGTAATGAAAACGCTCTTTGGCAGACGCAGGCTCCGAACGAGAAGGTTTGTAACGACGTTTACGCGCGATAAACGCAATAGTGACCATCAGCGACAACGCCATCAAAAATGCAGGGACGTAGCCCGCAATAAACATTTGATGAACCGACACGTTCGCTAACAACGCAAAAATGATTAAGTTAATACCCGGTGGAATCACTGGACTGATACTTGATGACGCAGCGGTCACAGCGGCCGTGAATGGCAAGTCATAACCACGCTTGGTCATCTCAGGAGCAAGAATCTTCGACTGCATCACCGCATCCGCATTTGCAGAACCAGAGATACCGCCCATCAGTGTACTCAGTGCGACATTCACTTGAGCAAGACCACCAGTTTTATGGCCAATCATTGAGTCGGCAAAGGCAAGCAAGCTCTTACTGATCCCCGCATAGTTCATCACCGAGCCCACCATGATAAAGAACGGAATAGCCAACAACGGAAAAGACTCAGCAGAGCTAATAAAGCGCTGCATCACCAAGCTCACCGGAATGGAGTCATTGATAAAAAGAAAGTAAACCATCGCTGATGCGATCAGAGAAAACGCGATGGGGATATTCAATAGAAATAGAACGAACAGAATAAGGATTGGAAGATAGCTTTCCATAAATCGTACCTACTTAGAAGAGCGCTTTAGAGAAGCGACATCGCTCGCGATAAATCGAACGGTGTGGATCGCCATCAATGAGAAACAAAGCAACAACACGCCATTGATAACAAAATATGATACGCCCATGACTGGCGTTACCTTGTTAGATAACATGAGATATTGATAACTCAGAACTGCCATTAAGAGGTTCAGAGCCAGTAGGAAAACGGAAACACATAGCCTAAATGGGATTTTTGCTTTTTCTGGCAACATGGCAACCACCACGTCCACACCCATGTGAAGCTTGTGTTTGTAACAGGAGCTAATCCCTAAGTAGACAGCCCAAATGAAGCAAATAACCGACAACTCTTCGCTCCACGGGACAACAAAGCCAAATCCATAACGCAGGACGACGTTAACGATAACAACCAAAACGGTGATCGATATAGCGATAGAAGCGAGGATTTCTTCAATATTTTTCAATAAAAACAAAAGACTTCTCCAGCGAAATACCGAATACAACGTGGGTATTTCAGGAATAAAACGGCCTAAGAATAGTTAGGCCGTAATCATTAACTAATTAATTGACGTATGCAGGATTACTGTGCAGCTCGGATCGTTTCTAGCTCTTTCATGATCGTCGCGTGTATACCTTCACTCCAGCTTGGGAACTGGTTGTACACATCTGCCGTCAACTGGTTGAACTCTTCAGAATTCACTTCATTGAAGGTAACGCCTAGCTCTTCAAGTTTCTGAGTGTATTCAACATCCAATTTAACTAGCTCAGCAGTGTTAGATTCAGCGCCAGCCTCTAGCTCTTCGTTGATGATCTGTTGTTGCTCTGGCGTAAATTTGTCCCAAAGCGTTGGTGAAATGTAGATACCCACTGTGCCAAGGAAGTGCTTAGTCAAAGACATGTTCTTAGCCACTTCGTAGATCTTGGTTGAGTACATTGTCAGGATAGAACCTTCAAGACCGTCAACAACGCCTTGTTGAACACCTGCATAGGTCTCAGGGAATGGAAGAGAAGCTGGAGCTGCGCCCATTGCTGAAAGTGTGCTAATGAACAGCTGACTTTGTGGAACACGAATACGCATGCCTTTCATGTCATCAGAGTTAACGATCTCTTTATTGGTGATCATGTGGCGGAATCCAAACATGTAGTCTGCATTCAGTACTTTGATGCCTTTCTCTTCCGCTTTAGTCTTAAGGCCAGCGACGAAATCAGTGTCCATCATCGCTAAGTATTCATTGTAGGTGTTGTACAGCATTGGACCTGCAAGTGCAGCAAAGTCAGGCACGTAATCACCTAGATAAGTCAAATCCTCTACGGCAATCCAGTTGGCACCGTTAACCACTTGTTCCAAGTTATCTTTGTAAACAGGCAATTGGCCACCAGGGAAAACTTTAATGTTTACCGAGCCATCGGTTCTTTCTCGAATTTTGTCGGTCGCTTTGATTAGCTCTTGTGTAAGCAGCTCATTTTGAGTGAACACAAGGCTCATGTTGATATTGATCGGCTCGTCTTTAGCTTCAGAACCAGCCTTGTCAGCTTCACCACAACCAACAAGCAGCGTTGCCGCCATAATTACTGTACCTAATAGCTTTTTCATTTTTTATCACCTTTATGTGGCTATCGTTTTCTAAATATAGAGGGGGTTATTAAGTTTTCGTAGAGTATGTGAGTGAATTATTACATTCATATGAACATTAATCTTACCGACTTGAACATTGTGAGTATAAGGTCTCACTATTGTATAAACTCTGTACAACACCTTTTAGCTAGCTCTCATTTAAAATAAGTAGATATAGCGGATAGATAATAAATCTGTAATAAAGTAGAGCTACTGTTTCCTGAGTTTTCAAATGAACATCGAGATTGAATTATGATCACAGGCCACCGCGGTGCCGCGTCTTTAGCACCTGAAAATACGTTAGTGAGTATTGAACAAGCAGCGAAAGCTGGTGCTAAATGGATTGAAATTGATACCCAGTTGAGCGCTGATGGCATCCCTATGCTTTTTCATGACAAGACAGTCAATCGTTGTACTAACGGAACGGGCAATATCGCCGATTTAAACTTAACCACACTCAAGACCTTAGATGCTGGCAGTTGGTTTGGTAGCGAATTCGCGGGGACAACGATTCCTACTTTGAGTGAAGCGTTCGACAAATGCCTAGAACTTGATGTAACTCTGAACCTTGAGATCAAAATTTACGACGATAAGGCTATTCAGCCTCTAGTTGAAACAGTGATCGCACTGATTGAGCAAAAGCAGTTCCCTATTGAAAAACTGCTCATCTCAAGCTTCAAAAAAGAGGCGCTAAGTCTTTGCCAACAGATGATGCCAGAGGTTAAACGTGGTTTTATCTGCGAAGTGTGGAACGATTTCAGCCTAGAATCCCTTCAATCACTTGATCTTTACAGCATTCATATCGATCACCGCATTCTTGATGAGAAAATAGCAAAAGCGATCAAAGCTTCAGGCGCAGTTCTTAAAATATGGACTCTGAACGATCCACAATTGGCGGCTAAATATTTTAACCTTGGCGTCGATAACATCATCACTGACGTACCAAACCAATTTTAGTGGGCTTCTATGGAACTGAACCATCGCCAGAAAGAAATACTCGCAACGCTTAAAGCAAACCAAGATATTCAGATTGACCACTTAGCCGAGTTGTTTTCTGTCACTACTCAAACCATTCGCCGTGACGTAAACCACCTGTGTGAGCAAGGTCTAGCGCGTAGAGTGCACGGAGGCGTGAGCCTACCTACTACGCTCACGAACACGAGTTATCGATTCCGCGCTGGCGTTGAGTCAGAAACAAAAGACAGTATTGCGATGGCGGTTGCCGATGCGATACCTGAAGGCTCAACGGTTATGATGGGCATTGGTACCACCGTCACTCGAATTGCGCAGTATTTGTTGGCAAAGCCCGCGTTACGAGTGATCACCAATAACCTACAAGTGGCCCGTATCTTAGAAGCAAACGAGCAAATTGAAGTGTATTTGGCCGGTGGTTTGTTCAGACGAGAACACCAAGACATGGTGGGCAGTAGCGTGGTCCACTTCTTTTCCGATTTTGAAGCTGACATTGGCATCTGTGGGTGTGGCTCAGTAACAGACAGTCATTTCGCTATGGAACATGAGCAAGTTGAGGCTGACCTATCCAAATCAATCATAAAGAACAGCCGTGAAAGCTGGCTTGTCGCGGATGCCAGTAAATGGGGACGCTTTGCCGCTCTAAAGGTAGCGTCACTGAATGACTTTGACCGCATATACACCAATAGCAGCCAATTACCTTCGGAGCTAAACATACACTTAGTAGAAGAGAATGCTCATACTTGAATACAACAAAGCCTAGCATCACAGCTAGGCTTTTTTTGCTTAAGACAATTGCTCTTAATTAGCGCTACAGACCAACAAAGAAACTGATCACTAGCGCATTAATCAAATCAACAAAGAAACCACACACTAATGGCACCACAATGAACGCTTGTGGGCTTGCGCCATAGCGGTGAGTTACTGCGGTCATGTTCACAATTGCTGTTGCGGTCGAGCCTAGAGTGATACCACCAAAGCCTGAACATATCACCACAGAGTCGTAGTTTCTTCCCATCAAGTAATAAACGACAAACACAGTAAACAGCAGCGAAAGTAAGATCTGGATACTCATGACAACAGAGATATAGCCAAACAGTCCATCGAGGTCCCAGATACGTAACCCCATCAATGCCATGGTTAAGAACATGCCTAAGCAGATATCAGAGATCATCGCTAAGCCTTTTCGGCCTTGAGCGATTTTCTCTTGTGTACGACGCTTCTTAAACAATGCACGACCGACGTTTCCGATTAAGATACCAGCGATTAAACAGCTAACGAATAACGGCAGTTTTAGGCCCATAGAGTCGATAACTTCACTCAAGCTGTAACCCAGCATTAGTGTTAAGTTAAGAATCAACCACGCCCACAGAACGCCGTAGTGGCTAAGCTCTGTTTTTGTTTCACTCTCTTGGAATGCACCAACCGTAACCTCTTCTTCATTAGAAGGGCTTACTTTGTGTTTATTGAGCAGGTAGTTCGCAATCGGACCACCAATCACACACGCTGCAATTAAACCAACCGTGTTTGAAGCGACACCAAGTTCGAGCGCGTTAGCAATACCAAACTCTTCCACAAACATTGGCGCCCAAGCTAACGTTGTGCCTACGCCGCCTATCAAGCTAACAGACCCAGATAGCAAGCCTGCTTTCGCATCCATTCCAAAGCCAGAAGCGACTGCCATTCCGACTACGTTTTGCAACACGATAAAAATGGCAGCAAGACACAGTAGGATGAACAACGGTCGCCCGCCTTTAATCAGTGTTTTAATATCCGCTTGGAGCCCGATGCCAGCAAAAAAGTAGAGAAGCAAAAAGTCTCTGACATCTAGGCTAAAAGTGATTTGGATTTCAAAAATATAGTAAAGCGCCGCTACGGTCGCTGCGCAGACAAAGCCACCAATCACAGGCTCTGGCAGTGAATACTTTCTTAATACTTCAGATCGCTCGATCAAACCTTTACCGATAAACAGTAATGAAATCGCGATCGTAAAAGAGAGCATTGGAGAAACTAGGGTTTCTGTCATGAGGTTATGGATTCCTAATAGTTAGATTATTCATAATATTGCGTACTATTAATAATCTAGGTTCACGCCAAAAAATCAAGCGATTATCTATGATAAAAACACCTAATATGGTTAATTCTGCGACGGTATTAATAGAGATTATAACTATAAAGCAATGATTAAAGGAACGGATATTAGGGAGGTATACAGATGAGGTGGGATATAGAGGCTCTAAAACGAGAAAACCCCAGCATTTCTGCTAGGGTTTTGAATAGTGGTGGAAGGATGGGGATTTGAACCCCAGATACGCTATAAACGTATACTCGCTTTCCAGGCGAGCGCCTTAAGCCACTCAGCCATCCTTCCACAAATTGTGTGTTGAGCATGTCACTCAACGAGGCGCTACTTTATTGATTCTGCTTGCTTTGGTCAAGGGGCATTCTCAAAAAAAGTGCCTTTTTCGGTTTGTTCGATTACAAATTAACTCATTAGATCAAAAACAAACCAAATTTCATTCTTACGCTTGTTGCTTTTCTTAAGCTTGTTGATAGTAGCCAGGAACTCGAAACCATTGACGACACATATCGAGGAAGTAGCCGTAAAGTACGCCCATACCGCACGAGATAACTGCATTACTGGTGACAGCCGTAACGATCTGGTCGCCTGAAGCACCCACTGCCAACAAAATACCCGCATACACTGGAGACTGGAATAACACGTATGCCATCAAATCAGACAAGTTTTTCATCAATGAGCTTTCTGAAAGTTTTGCACCATTGCGTAAGAACCAATCACGAAAAACGCCATAAGGCCAAGCGATAGCAATGTTTACAGGAATAGATAACGTTCGAGAAGCAAGAGATTGCTCAAACGTCATACCAGAAATAAACACTTCTACGATCATGCCAGAAATAAAACAGAAAACGACCATAGCAAATGTATCCGCAGCTGCGTTTCGAATACAAAATGGACCACGAGACTTCATTGACGACAAACCTAAAATATATCACTGCTTAATTAGTGATTTAGTAACATATAAACAAGGCACATTTGCACCTCACCAGATAATGTCGCTATTAAATCACAAGATTAGTAGTCATACACTCCAAATTAAAAATCAAGTTGTAAATTAACAACCAAAAACCACTTTAAAAGCAGTCACTTTCACCAAAAAATCCAACCAAGGTCAAATATTGGACAGTTCGTCATTTACTTACCGTAATTAAACAACATTTAAGCCATAGGTAGATTTACAGTAATGATATTAATGACATCTTGTGTAGGTGGTGATCCTAAAGCAACCTGCTCTAACGCTTTATCGACTTGTTCAGTAAGTTCCGCGTTGTTCATAGCTTCAACGTGGACACGTAGGCTCTCTAGTGCAAATTGAATCAGTTCTAGGTTGTTGTCTTCTAGCGCCACATACAACGTCACTAACAGCTCTTCAGTGTTATCTTTGTTGCGAAGATCAGGTTTAGGCAGTGACTCGCTTTTACTTTTCGAATCGTGTGGTTTTACGTCTTGGCTTTCGAGCTCATCCGCTTTTACTTCATGGTATTGATAAAGCTTATTTGAATAGCGGAACAAGGCATCATCCAGTTCACGCTCGTCAATCGGCTTAGCAATAATATAATCCACACCTGCCCCCAACATACGCTCACGAGTCTCTTTAAAGACATCAGCCGTACAACCAAACACCAATACCGATGACACATCGCCTATCAAAGCACGAATAGCAGTGGTTGATTCAACGCCATCCATCACAGGCATATGGTTATCCATGAGCACCAAATCAAAGCGCTCAGCAACCACGGCTTGTATCGCAAGTTCACCGTTTTCGACGCTCTTACAGGTAAAGCCTTTACTGCTCATGAAGGCTTCAATGATCACCGTGTTAGTTCGGTTGTCCTCGACGATCAGTACCTTTAAGCCAGAGTAGTCCAACTTCTTATGTGGCAAACTCTCGATTTCTCCTGGCTGACATGGCTGAATCTTCAAGCGAACATCAAAACTCGTGCCTATCCCTTCTTCACTGGTGACAGTAATACTGCCATCCATCAACTGGGCAATTTTCTTCACAATCGCGAGGCCAAGGCCAGTACCGCCAAAACGCCTTGTGGTCGAAGACTCCGCTTGTTCAAACGGTTTAAAAATACGCTTCTGAGCTTCTTTAGAAATACCAATTCCGGTATCACGAACTCGAATGCTCAGATAGGTGTCACTCCCCTCTACAACTTCTTTCAGGTACACCTCAACAAAGCCTCTGGAGGTGAACTTCACCGCGTTGTTCAATAGATTAAACAAAATTTGGCGAAGGCGAGCTTTATCTGAGAAGTACCAACGACCCGAAGTCACCTCAGAGTACACTTTGAATTGAAGCCCTTTCTCGGAAGACAATGTGTAGTAAACACTGTTAATACTGCCGATGATCGAATCAAGCGGGAAACGCGTTTCATCAAGATCCAACCTGCCCTGCTCGATCTTCGAGAAGTCTAAGATCTCGTTGAGTAGAGTCATCATATGATCGCCGGACTCATACAAGCTCTTAAGATGCTTCTCTTGTTCAGAATTTAGAGGCGTTTTTAATAGGATTTGAGCGGTACCCAATACCCCATTCATCGGAGTGCGAATTTCATGTGACAAGGTCGCAAGGAAAGCGGTTTTTGCATTGGTGGATGCCTGAGCTTTAACCTTTTCCGCTTCGAGATAAATGGTCTTTTCGTTGAAGGTTTTAATCAAATGGCCGATTTCGTCATCACTCGAGTAATCCACATCAATGATTTCGCCGGCTTTCGAGCTATCAACCTGTGCTGCAATCCTTGTGATTGGACTAATCAAATAACGGTTCAATAAGTAATACCCCGCCATGACACAAAGTAGCAATAGCGGAACAATACCGCCTTCAATGCTCATCACCTGACGAAACACTTCGTCTTCTACTCGTGATTTGGAGTTCACCACATCCACTTGCCAGCCGAAATCACCAAATTGATTGCTACTGATGTAAATGCCTTCAACGAGATTAAAGTTATGCGAAACCAACACTTGGTTAAGCTTATCTCTGAGCGTAATGCCAAGGTTGTATTCTTCGGCGTGGTTCTTGATAAAACCAAGCAGCTCTTCGAGCGAGAGATCCACCGTGGCAACACCGGCAAAAGTACCGTCGTAATAATAAGGGGAAGACGCCGTAATCATTCGAACGTGTGTGTATGGGTCGATATACACATCGCTCCAAGAGATCGTTCCTTGTTTTTGGTTGACGACAGAGGTGTACCAATACTCTTCTTGATAAGGGGCATTTTTGGGGTTGTTGTAAGAATATATCTGATCGATTCTTCCATCGTCGGCTTTATTAAAAAAGTAACTGTTGAGAAGCTTTTTAGAATCGAGCGCATAAGGTTCAGGCCAAATACCGGCACTGACAATTGTATCGTCGCTCGCCGCCAACATGGACTTAAATAGCGGAATAACATCATCACCATTTCGATGTGCTTGAGCAAACCCAACGAGACTGTCTACAAAGCCTTGAGAGCTGCTGAGTGGCTCTGTAATCAATGCGGATAACAATTGCGTACGCAAGTCGAGATTTTGTTGTAATTTGGCGCGCACAGGGGATTCTACGACGTAATACGTCACACTACCGACAATGGCAATAAACATCGCAAGGTATAATCCAAGCGCTACCATGCTTTTTTTCTTTAAAGACGACCGTATCTGCATAATTCTTTTATTGTTTTCTTTTCTGTTAAACCTAGTGTTTATCATCCATGACATCAAGCCTTTTTAGATTGAAGCTTGATTGGCACAAGTTCATTGGTACTATAAGCGCAAATATGTTCCCTTTTACGGTACCTCACTTTGACTTTACAAGATATTCTTGCGCTTCCAGAGTTGGAAGGAAAGCTAATCACAGAACACAAAACAATGGGCTTTGTCACTGCAATGGCAGCGGCACCGAATGTGTTAACCCCGCATGAGTGGCTACCGTTCTTATGGGGTGGCGAAGAAGTCGCACCTTTTACGGATGGTGAACAGCTAGAAAGCTACATTGAAGTTATCATCGAGCTTTGGAATAAAACCCGCCCTGAACTGATTGAAGGGACTTGGGTTTGGCCTGAAGCTTGTCAATTAGACGACGAAGAAGTGGTGAACACTGCCGCTCGTGATTTTTGTGAAGGCTTACTTCAAGGCTGGCAGATTGCTCGCGACGATTGGGAAACACTAATGCCTGAAGATAGCGAAGATAACGCACTCGTTGGCGGTGTCCTGCTGTCACTGAGCATGCTTTACGATCCAGAAACGTCAATTGCTACGCTTGCAGAGCAAGGCATCGAAGGCCTAGAGCAGTTCGAAGAGATCTTTAACGCTGTTCCTGTGATGCTTTGCGGACTAACGCAGCGTGGCATTGCACTGGCTGAAGCTCAATAACAGTTAGCTTTATACAAGCCAAAAGGCCTCATTATGAGGCCTTTTTTAGTTTTCAGACGAAATAAAATAGTCGCTTTAGAAGCCTTTCCAATCGAAGTCATCAATTCGCTCATCAGCAATATAAAACAGCTTAGTGCCACTGCTGACCACTTGATCTAACTCTGGGTTGAGTTCAATACCGCTCCCCGTATCAATGGCGATCAGAGTTGCTTGATACTTCTCTTTAAACACTGAGAAAATAGGCGCGACGGTGACAGACTCAGCGTCTTCAGGGAAATACGTTGAATACTGTGTCATGCCTCTTGTTGAGCTCAATAATTCTTGGTGAAGCGCACTGGAACCTGGGTCTACCGCAGCCTTTGCTAGCATCTCAGCACCCACCGCTGGAATACATTCTGAGTTAGGGCAATGCTTGTGTAACAAATCGCTCAGCGCTTCATCTTTAAAGTAAACAAGAAGGTGCGCTTTAGGGTTTCGGTTGGCACAGTAAAGCGCCGCAGATAACGTAATGTCGTCTTCTGGGTTATCAATCAGGATGCAACTTGCAGACTCAATGCCCGTTTTCTCCATCTCTTTGCCATCGGTGTAGCTGTTTACTTTGACGAAATTGATTTCACCGGGTAACGGGTTCTCGATATCTGAACGCGTACATAGCACGATTGGTCGTTTACCCGTTTCTTCGTGTTGTAGCATGCGGATGAGATGAATGGTTCTTTGCTCATTCCACCCCAACATCAAAATGTGGTTGTCCACTCTAACTCTCCTTTTTCCTAGCAAGCCCGCTCGCCAATATTCAACACCTTCTGTCGCCACTTTACCGAGCAACGCGGCAAAAAGGCTCAACCCGCCTGGAATCACAAATAGAATAACGATCCACTGCCCCGCTACCGTGGTCGGTGATAAATCACCATAACCAACCGTAGAAGCCGTCACCACCAAGTAGTAAGCGAATACGGTAACCGAACTGGTTAAATCTGTTTCACCCGCCAAATACAGCATCGACCACGATAAAGCGATGTAGCCAAGAAAAGTGAACAGTAAGTTTTTGCCATTCAAAACAAAGATGTTTGCTTTGATCCAGCGTTTGAGTTGTAACCAGATTATCATTCGAGCCTCTAATCTTTTCCTCTTACTTACATGCTAGAAAAAATACGCGATATCAACAAGATGTATCATCAGAAAAAGATACATGACCACAAGATTGATATTGGCGGCCTATACGCAGATACAAAAAAACCAGCACTATTGGCTGGTTTTTTTATTGGTTAGATAAAAGAACGACTTACGCGTTACCTTTTACCTGCACATTTAACTGCTCTGCAAAATCTAGCATGCGGTTCAATGGAATAAGAGACTTCACGCGTAATTCGTCAGAAACGAAGATTTCGTGTTGCTCACCACCATTCTCAAGCGCGTTTTCAATCGCTTCAAGGCCGTTCATTGCCATCCAAGGACAGTGTGCGCAGCTACGACACGTTGCACCAGCACCCGCTGTCGGCGCTTCAATCAGCTCTTTTTCAGGAACCAATTGCTGCATCTTGAAGAAGATGCCTTTGTCTGTCGCAACAATCATCTGTGGATGAGGCAGCTCTTTTGCTTTCTTGATCAGTTGGCTTGTTGAGCCTACAGCATCAGCCAGTTCAACCACGCTTGCTGGTGATTCTGGGTGAACCAAGATAGCCGCTTCTGGGTATACCGATTTCATTTTCTTCAAAGCATCAGCTGAGAACTCATCATGAACGATACACTCACCTTGCCAAAGCAACATGTCAGCGCCAGTTTGATTTGCGATGTAAGAACCTAGGTGACGGTCTGGCCCCCAAATAATGGGTTTGCCTTCAGCGTCTAGGCTTTCAACGATTTCTAAAGCGATGCTCGACGTAACTACCCAGTCTGCACGAGCTTTAACAGCTGCAGAGGTGTTCGCGTATACAACCACAGTGTGGTCAGGGTGAGCATCACAAAATTCTGTAAATTTGTCAGCTGGGCAGCCAAGATCAAGCGAACATTCAGCTTCAAGTGTTGGCATTAAAATGCGTTTTTCAGGAGTAAGAATCTTTGCAGACTCACCCATGAAACGAACACCAGCGATGATCAAAGTGCTTGCTGAGTGACGGTTACCGAACTTAGCCATCTCTAATGAATCGCCAACGAAACCACCAGTTTCTTCTGCCAGAGCCTGAATTTCAGGATCGGTGTAGTAGTGTGCAATTAGAACTGCATCTTTTTCTTGAAGTAGTTTTTTGATGTTTGCGATGTGGGCCTGTTTCTGAGCGTCGCTCAATGGAACTGGCTTAGGCGGAAACGGGTAAACTGTATCGATTTTATCTAGTATATGACTCATTGCTCTTGCTCTACGCAACTTCTTCCGAGAATCCGAGTATTCTACACAGGACAGCGATTGGGATCAAAAAGGATTGGTTGCAAGCGGTGACTAGCTAATGCTTAAAACGCATAAACAAGGCGATGTGTTGTCATCACTAGCAAGAGAAGTAAACACTAAACGGAAGTGAACAGGTATAAAAAAGAGGCGCCTAAGCACCCCTATTTTGGTTATAAGTGGGTTTTGGCCACTTTAGCCGAAGCACTGTTTGGGTGCTCGGTTACGACTTGTTGGTAATATTTCTTAGCTTGCGTCGCGTTGTTGTTGCGCGCTGCTATGTCACCAAGCTTAACCAGTGCATCTGCTCGCTTGTTTGAGTCTTTGTACGACACAACAGCAGCGAAGCTCTTCACGGCTTCTTTATCTTGCTTCTTAGCGAAATAAAGCTGACCTAACCAGTAATGTGAGTTAGGTGTGAAGGTAGAATCTGGGAAGTCTTTTTGAAACTTTTGGAATGCAGCGATAGCACCCGTGTAGTCTCGTTGCTTTAGAATCATATCTACAGCATTTTGATAAGCAGTTTGCTCATCCACATCAGTACTGAACGTACCAGAAGCGTCTTTAGAGCCTTCGCTCGCCGCCACTGCTACCGTTGCTGTTCCTGCTGCTTTCACCTCGCCTCTTACGCGATCCAGTTCAATGAACAGTTCACGCTGACGCTCTAGCATTTGCTTCATATCGTAGCTGTTTCGTTCCAGCTCACCACGAAGTTCACTGATCTCCAGTGCCATGTCGTCGATTTGCTGTTGCATTTGAAGCTGAACGAGATTGCGATTTTGAAGCAGGCGCTCTAAACGCTCAATATCTGATTCGTTAGATGCTGATCGAGAGGAAGATGATGAATTGGTTGCGGTGCTATTGAGATCGGATACTGGAGCTGGTGCAGCGAACGCGGTGTTCGCTGCACTTGCCAGTAACGAAAGCAAAATGACTCGCTTTGTGTTACTGAACATGAGGCAATTCCTCAATTATATAGTCTACTAAAATTAGTAAACTAGTACTGCGCGACGGTTTTTAGCGTACACATCTTCAGATTGACCTAGAAGAAGTGGCTTCTCTTCACCGTAGCTTACGATAGAGATTTGGTCAGCTTGAACACCTAGAGCTTGTAGGTATTTCGCTACAGCTTGTGCACGACGCTCGCCAAGTGCGATGTTGTACTCAGGAGTACCGCGCTCATCAGCGTGACCTTCGATAGTAACGTTCATGTCAACGTTCTTAACTAGGTATGCTGCGTGAGCTGCTAGCATTTCTTCGTAATCGCCAGCGATAGTAGAGTTATCGAATGCGAAGTAGATTGTTTGAGTTTCACGTAGCGCTTGCTCTTTAAGCTCTTGCTCAGACAGTTGACCGTTAGCGTCAATTGGCGTTACAACAGTTGTGTCTACATTGCCTTCTGAACCTGAAGTTGTTTGGTTGCTTTCAGTACCAGATGTTGCAGATGTTGCTTCATCAGTTGAGCTACATGCCGTTACTGCCATCACTGGTAGTGCAATCATCAAGCCTTTAAGAACTTTGTTAAGTTGCATCTTTTTTTCCTTACGTTATCAAACTTAGTTTCTACAGCGACTAAGAGTGCTATAGATAGTTAAATGCCACAATAGTTAACACTATCAATAGCTAAAAGAATATGTAATTTTCCCTAGAGGAACGGTGACCATGCAGGCGCTCTTACGCGTCCGTTAGTTGCCGGTAATCTAGCTTTAAAACGTCCATCGATAGAAACCATCGATAGTACATTTGTTTTGTTGTAAATAGAGCTATAGATAACCATACCTCCATTCGGTGCAATACTTGGAGACTCATCTAACAATGTTTTTGTTAGTACCTGAACCGCACCGGTTTCCAAATCTTGCTTAGCCAAGTTAAAACCTGAGTTGCTGCGATTCACCATGATCATGAATCGACCATCAGGAGTGATCTGGCCACCTAAGTTTTGGCTACCTTGCCAAGTAATACGAGAAGTCGAATTATTGGACAAATTTACATTATAAATCTGTGGTTTACCACCACGATCCGATGTGAAAATAAGAGACTTGCCATCTGGGTGCCAGAATGGTTCAGTATTATTCGAACGGCCGCGGGTAATTTGAGTCAGCTTACGGCTAGCAAGGTCAAGTGTGTACACCTGAAGGCTGCCCGTTTTCGACAATACCAATGCCAATGTTTTACCATCTGGCGAGAATCTTGGCGCACCATTGTGACGAGGGTATGACGTCACTTTCTCACGTTCACCCGTGTAAATATTCATGATGAATATTTCAGCTTGGCCATTCTGGAAGCTCACATAAGCTAGCTTTTTGCCGTCTGGTGACCATGCTGGAGACATGAGAGGCTGCTTAGAACGAAGTACTAAACGCTCGTTAAAGCCATCGTAGTCAGCAACACGAAGTTGATACGGGTACTTGTCTTTATCGTTCACTACCACGTAAGAGATACGAGTTAAGAACGCGCCTTTCTCACCAGTTAGCTCTTCATACACTAGGTCTGAGATACGGTGTGCGTACTCTCTCAAGCGATTACCAGGAACCGTAGCCTTCTTATTGAATAGAACGTGATCTTTAGAAAGCACTAATTGGCCTTCATCACTCAGCGCACGACTTTGTCCTTTGGTCAGTTGACCACGAACAATGTCGATCAATTGGTAATTCACCACATACTGCCCTTCGGCATTTTTAGTGATACTACCGGTAAGCAATGAGTCAACACCTAGGTTAGTCCAAGCATCAAAGTTAACCTCAGTTTCGCTGTAAGGCGTTTGAGGCATTTTGCTTGTCGCAACTGGGCTGAATTTACCACTGCGCTGTAAGTCAGAAGCGATAACCGCTGATACATCGTGTGGCAATGGCTCTGAGCCTTCCCAACGGAAAGGTACAATAGCGATAGGTCTTGCAGAGTTAATACCGTCTGTAATAACCAGCTCCAGCGCTGCATGTGCAAACTGGCTGCTTGTAGCTATTAAGAAAACAAAACTCAGTAATAGTTTCTTTAACACAAGTTCGTCCTTTTACTCTGGTGATACAGTTAAGTTAATGTCTTTCAGTGAGTTCACAATGTCTGGGTCTTTAGGCAACGGGTAAGATTGTACTTGTGCCACCGCACGCTTGGTTGCTGCACATAAACGGCTATCGCCATCTAAGATACTCAAACTACCCAATATCGCGTTAGAGCCCGTTGGAATCAGCTTAAGGTTCACTCGACATGAGCGTCCTCGATAGCTGTCTTCTAACAACAGGTTCTGTTGAATCAGTTGGGTATAGATAGCCCCGTAACGTTGCGCTTCATCAGTGATAAATTGTTGTCTTGCTGAAGAGTTTTGAGTCGCTTCCGTTTCAAGCCCAGCAAAGATATCGTTCAATGCGGCTTCTTGTTGTTTACGCTCTTTTTCTGCTTTTGCTGCAGCTTCTTTTGCCTTACGGGCTTTCTCTGCTGCGGCTGCCGCTTCTTTCTCTTTCGCTATGCGTTGCTTTTCCGCGAGTTCAGCGGCTTCTTTCTCTTTACGAGCTTTGTCTGCTGCCTCTTTCGCTGCTTTTTCTTTTGCCACGCGTTCTTGTTCAGCTTTTGCGATTGCCGCTTCTTTGGCTTTACGCTCGTTCTCGGCTTTCACTAACGCAGCTTCTTTTAGCTTACGGTCAGCTTCGGCTTTAGCGGCTTTCTTTTGCTCTTGCTGTAAACGCGCTTCTTCAGCTTTGCGTTGTTTCTCTTTCTCAACTCGACGCTTTTCAGCTTCACGAGTTGCTTTAGCTTCTTTCGCTTGCTGTTCTTTTAGCTTGCGAATATTTTCTTCTTCAGCTTTACGATTCTTTTCAAGTCGTTCGCTTTCACGTCTTAGTTTGTCAAGACGCTCTTGCTCTTTCTTGCTTGCCGCTTCTCTTTGTTGACGAATCTGTTGAGCTTGCTGGCGAACCAACTGAGGATCAATCACCACTGCTTGAACCATCTGCCCTGTAGGCTTTGGCTCTGACATCGTGAAATCCGCCCCCCAAATGAGCGCAACGAATAAAATGACGTGCAGCCCAAGAGAAATAAGAAGCGGTGATCTGAAATTATTGGATTTTTTATTATTCGCTTTCATGAATGCTACGGAGCTATTCCCTTATATCCGTTAAAAGGCCAACCTTTGGCACACCTGCACGGCTTAATTCATCAAGTAATAAAACCACTTCAGCGTATGGCGTTGCGGCATCACCACCAACCGCCACTGGAGAGTTTGGCTTCAGAGACAACTCGGCTTTCACACGGACGATAATATCTTCCATTGATAAGCCACGCTGTACTTCTTCGTCATTAACGCTCAAGCCAAGTTCACCGTCTTTGTTCACTTCAACGATGATGAAACTTGCATTGTCGTCACCCAGTAGGTCTTGTGCCGATTTAGCCGTTGAAGCCTGAGGCAATTCAACGTCAACGCCTTGAGTAACAAACGGCGAAGTCACCATAAAAATGATCAGCAAAACAAGCATAACGTCGATGTAAGGTACAACGTTAATCTCTGCTGTCATTTTGCGTTTTTTAGGTTGGTATCCAGCCATCTATTATTCCCTGCCAGCCATCGCTTGACGGTGAAGAATACTGTGAAACTCTTCAGAGAAAGTCGCGTAGTTGTGTTCTAGCTTGCCTACTCGGCTGCTGAAGCGGTTGTACGCCATTACCGCTGGAATCGCAGCGAATAGACCCATTGCTGTTGCGATCAGTGCTTCTGCAATACCAGGAGCAACCATTGCGAGCGTCGCTTGCTTCACTTCACCTAATGCGATGAATGAGTGCATGATGCCCCAAACCGTACCAAATAGGCCGATGTATGGGCTGATAGAGCCAACGGTCGCCAAGAAAGGTAAGTTAGTTTCTAGTTCATCAACCTCACGAGCAACGGCAACGCGCATCGCACGGCCAGTGCCTTCCATAATGAAGTCAGGTGATGTTGCATTCGATTTACGAAGGCGAGCGAACTCAGTAAAGCCTGCGTAGAAAATTTCTTCAGTACCAGAAAGCTCGTCTTTGCGTTTGTTGCTCTCTTGGTACAGTTTTGCAAGATCAACGCCTGACCAAAATTTGTCTTCAAACACTTCTGTTTGTTTAGAAGCTTGAGATAACACTTTACTTCTTTTTATGATCATCGCCCAAGAAACAACAGACATGCCCATAAGAATCAGCATGACCATCTTAACTAGTAAACTAGCTTCTAAAATTAGGCCTAAGATTGAGATTTCAGCAGTCACTATTCGTTAGCTCCGTGAGAATAAATGTTGGCATTGCTTTGGGTTTCATTTTTTGATTATCGATACATGCTACCTTAACCATTGCTTTACACAATGCCTTGCCATCAGGATTTACGATCTCTTGACAGAAGACCAAGGTAGCTCGCTTCAACTCGTAAATATTTGTAATGACTTGTAAAGAATCATCAAGACGCGCGCCTTGAATAAAATCAATGTCCATATGTCGGACTACAAAACCGATGTTTTGTTCTAACAATACTTGCTGAGAAACGCCAATTGAGCGCAACATCTCAGTTCGAGCGCGTTCGAAAAACTTAAGATAGTTTGAATGGTATACAACGCCACCCGCATCGGTGTCTTCGTAATACACAGTCACTGGCCACGTAAATGGCTTAGATAATCCCTGCAATTTGCTACCACAATCCAAAACGATAAAGATCTCACTATAACCTAACTCCTTATCATTAATAGTATATCGCTGTGAATTTTTTGATTTGAGAGACGAAAAAAAAGGCCATCTGTATAAGATGACCTCTTTTTGGCTAAAAACCCAACAAGTATAAAGGCTCACGTTGTTATGAACCTAAATCCTTTGCCTTTTATAGAAGGCGCAGCGTCGTTAGGTAGAGCAAAATTGTGAGTGAAACATATGGGCTAAACAGTAGCTGCCACATCCAAGCTCTTGGCTTAAATCCGATACCGTAAACCATGCTTGAGCATACTGCCCAAATGAACATTGGCCCGATGATCGCGTTAAAGCCACCGATGCTTGTCGCATACGCTTCAGGATCCCACATCACTAAACCCACATGCATGAAACCCAATACTAGGGATAAGGCTCTAAGCAGAGTCTTATCCATTGGTTGATGCAGCTTAGCGATTTGCTCTGCGAGATTACTCACTGTCTTTGTCCATCATTTCTGAATGCTCTAGCCATAGAGCATTGATGATGCCGAATGCACATGCTAGAAGTACACCCAAAATCCATGCGAAATACCACATAAAATTTCTCCTAAGTTATTTAACTTCTAGCTTAGTAAGCTGAAACGTCGTTATCTTCGATGTGTTTCTTATCTAGACGACCGAACATTTTGTAGTATGTCCAAGTTGTGTAGCCAAGAATCACAGGAACCATTACCGCCGCAACGACAGTCATAAGACCAAGCGTTAGCTCACTCGCTGTTGAATCCCACATAGTCAAGCTTTGGTTAGGGTTCAGGCTTGATGGCATTACGAATGGGAACATTGCAAAACCAGCCGTTAGAATAACACCAGCGTTCGATAGGCTTGAGAACAAGAATGCGAAACCACCACGCTCAAAGCGAGATGCAATCACAGCAAGCAGTGGCATTGCTACACCAAGGATCGGCGCAGCCCACATTGCTGGATAAGTTTCGAAGTTTGTCATCCAAGCACCCACTTGAAGTGATACTTCTTTGTTTAGTGGGTTTGAGTCAGCAAACGTATCGATAGTGCTCGTAATTACATAGCCTTCGATAGATTGAACCCAGAAACCACCAATAACGAATAGAGCAATAGCAATTAGGCCAGTGATCTGAGCAACGTTACGAGCACGAGCGTGCAGCGCTTCTGTTGTCTTCATTTGAAGCCATGTTGCACCTTGCATCACGAACAACATCAGAGCCAACACACCACAAAGCAATGCAAATGGGTTAAGCAGAGCGAAGAACGTACCATGGTACTTAGACATCATAAATTCGTTCAGTTCAAATGGAACACCTTGTAGTAGGTTACCAAATGCCACACCGAAAATGATTGGTGGTACTGCGCCACTAAAGCAAAGTGCGTAGTCCCAAGTTTTGCGCCATTTTGGATCTTCGATCTTTGAACGGTAGTCAAGAGCAAGTGGACGTAACCAAAGTGCAGCTAGCGTTACGTACATTGCGAAGTAAAAACCAGAGAAAGACGTCGCGTAAACCAGTGGCCATGCAGCAAACAATGCACCACCCGCAGTGATAAGCCAAACTTGGTTACCATCCCAGTGAGGGGCAATCGTGTTTAGCATAATACGACGTTCAGTGTCGCTCTTACCGATAACAGGTGACAGAGCGGCAACACCCATATCAAAGCCATCAGTTACGGCGAAACCAACCAGTAGAACACCGATCAATACCCACCAAATAAGTCGTAAGCTTTCGTAATCAAACATAATATTCCCTCACTTATACTTCAACTGAACGGCTAACTTTGTCTTCAACAGAGTTATCGTTTTGTTCGAAGTGGTAACGGCCTGTCTTCAAGCTACTTGGACCTTTACGTGCGAATTTCAGCATTAGGTAAACTTCAGCAATCAAGAACACTGTGTAAAGTGCCAGGATAGCGAATAGAGAAGTCCAAAGCTGTTCAATAGTCAGTGCTGATGCAGCAACGTTAACCGGTAGGATTTCACCAACCGCCCATGGTTGACGACCAAACTCAGCAACGAACCAACCTGCTTCAATCGCAATCCAAGGAAGTGGGATTGAGAATAGCGCAGCTTTAAGTACCCATGGTTTCTGTTCGATTTTCTGACGACACGTTTGAACAAACGCAGCACCGAATACAAACAGCATGATGAAGCCACAAGCAACCATCAGACGGAATGACCAGAATAGAGGCCAAACTGTTGGGATAGAATCATCCGCAGCCATTTGGATTTGGTCTTCAGTTGCATCAACAACGTCGTCTGTGTAGCGCTTAAGAAGCAAGCCGTAACCTAGGTCACCTTTCACTTCGTCGAACGCAGCCATGTTTTCTTCAGACTTATCGCCTGCACGTAGCTTTTCAAGCAGCTCGTACGCGTACATACCAGTACGGATACGATCAACGTGGTCATCACGTAGGTCACGTAGGCCCGTTACTTCAGTATCAAGCGAACGCGTTGCGATGATACCCATTACGTAAGGAATTTTAATTGCGTAGTCAGTATTCATTGTCTCTTGGTTCGGAATACCAAAAACAGTAAATGCTGCTGGTGCTTCTTCAGTGTGCCATTCCGCTTCTACAGCAGCGAGCTTCACTTTTTGAACTTCACCAAGCTCGTAACCAGATTCATCACCTAGTACGATTACTGACAAGATCGCCGCCATACCGAAAGATGCTGCAATCGCAAAAGAACGACGAGCAAAGGCAAGGTCACGACCTTTAAGAATGTAGTATGAGCTGATACCAAGGATGAACATTGCACCCGTAGTGTAACCAGACGCTACTGTGTGTACGAATTTAACCTGCGCTACTGGGTTTAGGACAACTTCAGCGAAGCTCACCATTTCCATACGCATGGTTTCAAAGTTAAATTCCGCACCCACTGGGTTTTGCATCCAGCCGTTCGCTACCAAGATCCAAAGCGCTGAGAAGTTAGAGCCAAGAGCTACTAACCACGTTACCGCTAAGTGCTGACGCTTCGACAATCTGTCCCAACCGAAGAAGAAAAGACCAACAAAAGTAGACTCTAGGAAGAATGCAACAAGCGCTTCGATAGCCAGCGGAGCACCAAAGATGTCGCCAACATAGTGAGAATAGTAAGACCAGTTAGTACCGAACTGGAACTCCATGGTTAAGCCTGTCGCTACACCAAGAGCAAAGTTAATACCAAACAATTTACCCCAGAACTTAGTCATGTCCTTGTAAATTTGCTTGCCAGTCATTACATAAACTGACTCCATAATGGCAAGTAGAAATGCCATACCTAAAGTCAGTGGAACAAATAGGAAGTGATACATCGCTGTAAATGCAAATTGCAATCGCGACAGATCAACAACATCAATCATGGTAACTCCTTTGTGTCGGCTGAATGACACTTGTGTGATTATTCACCGCAAAAATCCATGTTAAAACAATTTGTGTAATTGTTATTACAAATTGAAATTTGTAGCAAAAACGTACCGTTATAGTTAGATTATTGTTAAGCATGAGCTAATATAGCTGGCGCTAATATTACTGGTAAAATCAGTATGTTTCAAAAGGTTTATAGGAGAACCTTGCGTTGATTTGTATCAATTTTATTCGAGCAAATTAGAGTTATTTTTGTACAATCATGATTAAAATCACACCAATTTAGCCTCTGTTAATAACAGCGCATGATATCTGTGACAAAAGCTCAGCACCACTTCAACATACGAATTACAACTACCTATAAAGCATTAACAAAAAATATGACAACTTATTTCATTTTTTGCTAGCTAAATCAAACCTGCAATCAAAGTTTTCATTTTTGACAGAGGCTATTCAGCCTTTTTATCGAATCGCTCAAAGAGTTGTTATTCAATAAAAAGCAAAAAATCCCAGCGCTTATGCAACTGGGATCTTTGAAAATGAATAATTTAACGATTAGACGGTTTATCTATTCCAAAGTGTAAATACGCTCTGTCGGTCGCGATTCGACCTCTTGGCGTTCTTTGTAAGTAACCTTGCTGAATCAAGTAAGGCTCCAACACATCTTCAATGGTGTCTCTCTCTTCACCAATCGCAGCTGCCATGTTGTCGATACCAACCGGACCACCGCCAAACTTCTCCATTATCGCAAGCAGAAGCTTTCTATCCATGTAGTCAAAGCCTTTGGCGTCAACGTCCAGCATGTTGAGTGCTTTATCTGCAACGTCTGGGCAAATATGTCCATCGCCTTTCACTTCCGCATAGTCACGAACACGACGTAGTAGACGGTTAGCAATACGTGGTGTGCCACGCGCACGGCGAGCAATTTCTAATGCACCTTCAGACTCCAGAGATAGGCCAAGGCAATCCGCGCTGCGTTGAACGATATTTTGAAGATCTTCTACTTTGTAGTACTCAAGACGCTGGGTAATGCCGAAACGGTCACGTAACGGAGACGTCAGTGAGCCAGCGCGAGTGGTTGCGCCAATCAAAGTGAAAGGAGGAAGATCAATCTTGATAGAACGTGCCGCAGGGCCTTCACCAATCATGATATCTAATTGGTAATCTTCCATTGCTGGATACAACACCTCTTCAACCACTGGGCTTAGACGGTGGATCTCATCAATGAACAGCACATCATTTTCTTCAAGGTTAGTCAGTAGCGCCGCAAGGTCACCGGCTTTCTCAAGAACAGGGCCTGAAGTGGTACGGATGCTCACATCCATCTCATTGGCAACAATGTTTGCCAACGTGGTTTTACCTAAACCGGGAGGGCCAAAAATCAACAGATGATCCAGAGCTTCATTTCGCATTTGAGCGGCTTGAATGAAAATCTCCATCTGGTTACGAACGTGGTCCTGACCTTGATAGTCGGCAAGTGCTTTAGGGCGTATTGCGCGATCAATGACATCTTCATCTTTAAAGACCGGATTATCCGGTGCAATCAGGCGATCGGCTTCAATCATAAATTCTGTTATTCCTAACTCTGCTCTTCCTGACTCTGCGCTTCTTGACTCTGTGTAAAGGCAAAGTGAATGAGTCTATTTTGTAGAACAAGTATATGAGGTATTAAACCATCGACTTTAGTGCTTCGCGAATCAATTGTTCACTTGTCATGCCATCTTTAGCCACTTGAGCAACAACTTTAGAGGCTTGAGTTGGTTTATAACCCAATGCAAGTAGTGCGCTTACTGCTTCTTCTTCAGCATCGTGGACTGTTGGCATTGAGTCCATAGGCGCTGCATCCGTTGCAGGCGTAAACAGATCACCTGCGCCCCACCCTTTCAAGCGGTCTTTCATTTCAACGACAAGACGCTCTGCGGTTTTCTTACCCACACCCGGAAGTTTAACCAGCGTAGAGATATCTTCACGTTCAACACTCTGAACAAACTGGCTAGCGGTCATGCCTGAAAGTATGCCAAGGCCTAGCTTAGGACCTACACCATTTGCTTTGATGACTTCACGGAACAGAGCACGCTCTTTTACCGTATTGAAACCATAAAGTAGTTGCGCATCTTCACGTACGACAAAGTGAGTGTAGATAATTGCCTCTTCGCCAACGTTTGGTAATTCATAAAAACAGCTCATTGGCATTTGTACTTCATAACCAACACCACTGACTTCGATTAGCAACTCTGGTGGCTGTTTTTCTATTAATGTACCGCGGAGGCGTCCGATCACAATTCACTCTCTTGATGGAATATTATTTGAGGGACAGAATATAAAAGAACTGGATGCTTATCCAGTTCTTTGTGTTTATTAAGGTGATTTATTTAAGCTTGCTTAGCTTGGGAAACCACACTATTCAGGCTTTCAACCAGTTCTTTTACCGAAGTAACATGGCCTGTTAATTCAGAACCATAATTGGCCACTAAACCCGATACTGATTTAGTTTCTGCAACACTCTGCGCCACCTCTGAACTCGCGAGATCGAGTTCTTTCAGAGAGCTCATCTGCATTGCCATAATATTGGTGAGCTGATTAACATCTGTTGAGATGGTTTGCACCTCTGAGATGATGCCGTTCATTTCATTCGCCGTAGTTTCAATAATGGCTCGACCGTTTTCTACTTCTTCTTTACTGCGATCTAACAAGGTTCGAATCTCTATCGCTGAATGACTGCTTTTCGCCGATAGCTCTCTCACTTGATCGGCCACCACAGCAAAGCCTCGTCCCTGTTCACCTGCGCGCGCAGCTTCGATTGCAGCATTGAGAGCCAATAAATTGGTTTGTTCGGCTACGGAAGTGATCAAATCAGCGACTTTCATGATTTCTTGATTACTTTGAATGATCTGGCTGATGGCACTGGTTGAGGCTTCTAGTGACTCAGAGCTCTTTTGCGCTTTCATTCCGACCGCTTCGCTGCGCTCTTTTAGCTCACCCACAAATGAATTAGATTCTTCGATGCCTTGAGTCATTTGATGCAGTTGTTGGCTCATCTGTTCTGCTGCACTCGCCTGAGATTCGCAATTGATGTTCAACACTTCAACTTGAGCATGCAGGTCTTGAGACTGCTGATCTAAATGGACAGATACGCCCTGTAAGCTTTCAGAGTTTGAGTTAGCTTGGTCTAGGACAATAGAAAGTCGACCTTCACTTTGCGTCGCTTGATTGGCAATCTGTTGGCTTTCCGAGATCGCATCTTCTGCCATTTCAATCGCCACCTCTTTTTGCTTAGCGGTAAACGCTTGAGCAATGCAAATCACCACCATCGGCATGATCACACCAGACCACGTTTCAACCACTACCGCTTCCGGAGTAAGTACTAACTGCGGAAATTCAAAGCCATCAAGATGAGCTGAAGTCATCACCAAAGAAACGCCAATCACTAACCCACTCCATACAAGGGCGACAATTCGAGTTCCCGACAAGAAAAAAGCGACCACTAACAACGGCACCCAATAAGCCTGTGTTGACGCCACCACACCACCGCTTTGGTAGATGATGTTCAAAGCGTGTACTGCCATCCCGACAAAACCAAAGTTAAGTGCAAGGCTGGGTTTACTGGTAACACGCAACAGCAGTGCGGAGATCAGTTCAAACACGATAAGGAATACAGATGTGGTGATCAGAAGTTGCTCTTCGTGCTTTGTCCATTTAATTAAGCTGTAGACACCCACAAAGAAGGCGATAAAGGTAAAGAGTAATAAGATATCGGCTTGTCTGACTTGGTTGTTACTCCACCCATTACTTTTGGGTAGAAACAACGCGCGCCACAGCTTGATAGGGTTCATCAGTGATCATCCTTGATTAACTTGTTAGACCTCTGACCAATGTTAATAACATGTTAAATGATGCGCAATGTTATTATTTGGTTTGTGTTCGAAAGATCTCATTTCATCAAGGATTTAGGGGCGTATTGTTTTGAACTGAGCCAAACGAGGCGTAAGGCTCATGTAATGCAAGCTATTAGAAAATAGAGGGATGGGATTAACGGTAGCGCCCTTTTCTCGCGCCTGTCGCTTTACCAGCAAGAGCTACCAAGGTTTTATTGGTGTTGGCGTGAGTGATCGCTACGCCTAGAGCATCGGCAGCATCGGCCTGTGGTTTAGCGGGTAACTTAAGCATGCTCATCACCATGTTCTGAACCATCGACTTATCTGCACCACCATTGCCTGTCACCGCTTGTTTGATTAAACGAGCCGCGTATTCATGAACAGGCAAATCCGCATTTACAGCCGCTACGATCGCGCTGCCCCTAGCTTGCCCAAGCTTAAGCGCTGAGTCTGCATTCTTAGCCATGAAGACCTGCTCTATCGCAAACACATCCGGTTGGAACTGAGTAATAATTTCGCTCACACCTGCATAGATCTGCTTGAGTCGACCCGGCAACTCTTTTTCTGAGGTGCGAATGCAACCACTCCCTAAGTAATATAGGTGGCGGCCATTTTGACGAATAACACCGTAACCGGTAATGCGTGAGCCAGGGTCAATTCCTAAGATAATAGACATAACTTCAATACTGATTATTTATACATGCTTTATGAGCTTAGTATATCGAACGCAAAAAAAAATGCCCGTCAAATTAACGGGCATTCTCTAATTTACTGGCAAGTCTTGGCTAATTAATTGAGAGCTCTCTATCAACTAGGATCTCTTCATCAACAAGAAAAGATAACAGGCTTACGCTTGCTCTTTTTTCTCTGCCAATTTAACTGCGATTGCTAGCTCTTCCAGTGATGCTGGGTTCGCTAGGCTTGGCGCGTCTGTCAGTAGACATGCTGCAGCTGTTGTTTTCGGAAATGCGATAACGTCACGGATGTTCTCAGTACCACAAAGCAGCATTGCTAGACGGTCAAGACCGAATGCTAGACCAGCGTGCGGTGGCGTGCCGTACTTAAGCGCTTCAAGTAGGAAGCCGAACTTCTCTTGTTGCTCTTGTGCTTCGATACCTAGGATACCAAATACCGCTGTTTGCATTTCTGCGTTGTGGATACGTACAGAACCGCCGCCTACTTCGTAGCCGTTGATTACCATGTCGTATGCATCAGAATTTGCTGCTGCTGGGTTCGCTTTTAGCTCTTCCGCGTTCACACCTAGTGGTGATGTGAATGGGTGGTGCATTGCGTGTAGGTTACCTTCGCCGTCTTCTTCGAACATTGGGAAGTCAACAACCCACAGTGGAGCCCATGCAGATGTGTCTGTTAGCTCTAGATCCGTACCTAGTTTAAGACGAAGTGCGCCCATTGCTTCAGCAACGATGCCCGCTTTGTCTGCGCCGAACAGAATGATATCGCCAGATTCAGCTTGAGTACGATCTAGAATACCGTTGATTACGTCTTCGCTTAGGAATTTAGCAACTGGAGATTGAATACCTTCCATGCCTGCAGCACGGTCGTTAACCTTCATCCAAGCTAGGCCTTTCGCGCCGTAGATGTTTACGTGTTCAGCGTAGCCGTCGATTTGCTTACGAGTTAGCTTAGCACCACCTGGAACACGGATAACTGCTACGCGACCTTTTTCGTCGTTAGCTGGGCCAGAGAATACCTTGAATTCAACATCTTTAACCAAGTCAGCAACGTCCACTAGCTCTAGTGGGTTACGTAGATCTGGCTTATCAGAACCGAAACGACGAATCGCTTCAGAGAAAGGCATTACTGGGAATTGGCCTAGTTCAACATCTAGAAGTTCTTTCCACATATCGTGAACAAGCTTCTCAGTCACGTTACGTACTTCTTGAGAAGTCATGAAAGATGTTTCGATATCGATTTGAGTAAATTCAGGCTGACGGTCAGCACGTAAATCTTCATCACGGAAACATTTAACGATTTGGTAGTAACGGTCAAAACCAGACATCATCAGCAGTTGCTTGAAAAGCTGAGGAGATTGAGGAAGTGCGTAGAAGCTACCTTTATGAACACGGCTTGGTACTAGGTAGTCACGAGCACCTTCTGGTGTCGCTTTTGTTAGTACTGGCGTTTCGATGTCTAGGAATAGGTTCTCATCTAGGAAACGACGAACGAAGCTAGAAGCACGTGCACGAAGCTTGATACGGTCGCTCATTTCTGGACGACGAAGATCGATGTAACGGTACTTAAGACGCTGCTCTTCAGAGTTCGTTTGGTTGAAGTCTAGTGGAAGCGCTTCTGAACGGTTGATGATCTCTAGACCAGTCGCGTAAAGTTCTACTTCACCAGTAGCCATGTCTTTATTTACTTGGCTGTCCGGACGAACACGTACTTCACCAGTAAACTTGATACAGAATTCATTACGCAGTTGGTTAGCGATCGGGAAGATATCTTTCATATCTGGATCGACAACAACCTGAACGATGCCTTCACGATCACGCATATCAATAAAGATAAGACCGCCTAAATCACGGCGACGGTTTACCCAGCCGCACAATTCTACAGTTTGTCCCGCCAGGGACTTGTTCAGGTTACCACAGTAATGGGTACGCATAATGAATTTCCCAATCTCTTAATAATTTACTAATTTCCAAGCTGTAGGTGTCAAAATAGCCCTACAGAGCAAAGGATCATTTATACGCGGAAACTCGCTTAAAATCGACCTTCCACATTCGAATTTATTGTGTTTTATCTGGCTTTGCTGCTTTTTAGCCCATCAAGTGCGCAAAGATTCATCAAAACCGAAAAAATTGCGATAATTATATCTCGAAAGTACCTTAATCAGCAAAACTCTCGTAGAGTAGATTTTCATTTCAACCCAAAAACTTTTTGTAATGACTGATGGCGTGATGGATAACGGTGTAATAGATGGATAATCGTGTAATAACAACAGAAACTTTACCTCTAAGACTTGGATTAACTATGTGGTCTCATTCTGAGTGGCAAAGTCAGTTCTACGGTAAAGGCACCAAGCCTGCCGAACGTTTGGAAAAATACACCCAAGTTTTCCATACCGTTGAGGGCAACACCACCTTTTACGCTACGCCAAGTATGTCTACCGTTCACAATTGGAAAGCCGCCAGTCACGATGATTTCAAGTTCACCTTCAAATTGCCCAAATTCATCACCCACCAGCAACAACTGAGACACTGCCAAGCCGAACTCAAAGAGTTCTTGATGACGATGTCGCCACTGCATGACCGTATTGGTCAATGGACGATTCAGCTGCCGCACAGTTTTGAGCCCAGCATGCTGCCTGCCCTACAAAAGTTTTGCACCTTATTCCCAAAAGATATGCAGCTTGGCGTCGAAGTTCGACACTTAGGTTTCTTTGATAAGGGCGATGCGGAAAAACGCTTCAACCAATGGCTGGTTGAGGAAGGCATCAATCGCATCATTATGGACAGCCGCCCCGTTTTCTCTGCGCCACCCACCACAGAAGCGGTGATCGATGCGCATCAGAAAAAACCGCGTGTTCCTGTTCATGCAATTGCTACCGCCAATAACCCGATGATTCGATTTATTGGTCACCCAGACCAAGAACCTAATATTGAGTTTTTTAAGCCTTGGTTTGCCAAAATCCCAAACTGGCTTAATGAAGGCAAGCAGCCCTATTTAATGATCCACACCCCAGACAATAACCACGCACCTGAACTTGCGATTGCTATTTATAAGAGGCTACAAAAGCAAGTCTCTGAAAATACTTCATTATTACTGCCCGAACTGGCTCAGTTTCCAGCTCAAAAAGGCAATCACCAAATCTCGATGTTTTAACCTCTCACTTGTAAGTGGCTTCGAACCTTGAGCTAAATCTCAGTTTTCGTGACAGTGGCGTTTTTTTTACGTAAAATACGCCCCCTTTTATTTGGTACGAATTTTGTGCCAATTACGCTGACTGTCGAGAGAAAATGCTATGAGCAACACAGACAATATCTTTTCCGCTCCTATTGATAAAATTGGAGACTTCACCTTTGATGCAAGGGTTGCTGAAGTATTTCCGGATATGATTCAACGTTCGGTGCCTGGCTATAGCAATATCATCTCTGCAATCGGCATGCTGGCTGAGCGCTTTGTAAAGCCACACTCAAATATTTACGACCTTGGCTGCTCGCTTGGTGCTGCGACACTTTCTATGCGTCGTCACATTCAGCAAGAAGGCTGCACGATTTTCGCGATCGATAATTCAGAAGCCATGGTTGAGCGCTGCAAATTGCACGTAAATGCTTACCGCAGTGACACACCGGTAGAAGTGATTGAAGCCGACATCCGTGAAGTGGAAATCAAAGACGCTTCTGTTGTGGTGCTTAACTTTACGCTGCAATTTCTTTCTCCAGACGATCGATACGCTCTGCTTGAGAAAATTCATGCTGGCCTGCGCCCAGGCGGGATCTTAATCCTGTCAGAAAAATACGTATTCGAAGATGAAAGCTCAAATGAACTGCTTATCGACCTGCACCATGATTTCAAACGTGCTAACGGGTACAGCGAGCTAGAAGTAAGTCAGAAACGTAGCGCAATTGAAAACGTGATGCGCCCGGATTCGATCCCTGTTCACAGAGAGCGATTTGATAAGATTGGCTTCTCAAGCAGCGAAGTCTGGTTCCAATGTTTCAACTTTGGTTCAATGTTCGCGATAAAGTAAACATTTTAGATTACGTAACCGTCGCGACACCGTTAGCACGTACTAAAATGTCATCCTCAAGAGCGAGGAACAAACGAATTGGGGATCTCTTATCAAACACGATAAACGAGATTCCCTAGCATGTTTGTCCACACTCTTAATGGAGTGACAAATTTAATTTCTACACCACCAACTCAGTGAAAACCTATGTTTAATTTTGCCAATTTTTATCAACTTATTGCCCAAGATACTCGCCTTCAGCCGTGGCTAAATGTCCTGCCACAGCAACTGACCGATTGGCAAAATGCAGAGCACGGTGACTTTGACCGCTGGCTACGTGCACTAAACAAGATTCCACAAGACGTGCCAGATCAAGTTGACCTGAAAAATTCAGTGACGATTGGTAGTTCTACGCCATACCACACAGGCGAACTGAAAAAGCTAGAAAGCTTATTGAAGACTTTCCACCCGTGGAGAAAAGGTCCTTATACGGTTCACGACATCCATATCGATACAGAGTGGCGCAGTGACTGGAAATGGGATCGTGTGCTTCCACATATATCTCCATTAAAAAACCGTTCGGTTCTCGATGTAGGTTGTGGCAATGGTTACCACATGTGGCGCATGCTGGGTGAAGGTGCTCGCTTAACGGTTGGTATCGATCCTTCCCACCTATTCTTGGTTCAGTTTGAAGCAATTCGTAAGTTGATGGGCGATGACCAACGAGCTCACCTATTACCTCTAGGTATTGAGCAGCTCCCAAAGCTAGAAGCCTACGACACGGTATTCAGCATGGGCGTGCTTTACCATCGTCGTTCACCACTGGACCACTTGATTCAACTGAAAGACCAATTGGTGTCTGGCGGTGAACTGGTTCTTGAAACCTTGGTGATTGAAGGCGATGAGAACGCAGTATTAGTTCCGGTTGACCGTTACGCGCAAATGAGAAACGTCTACTTCTTCCCTTCAGCTCGCGCACTGAAACGCTGGCTAGAACAAGTTGGTTTTGAAGACGTACGAATCGTTGACGAAAATGTCACGACAATTGGTGAACAACGCACCACAGAATGGATGACACACAACTCTCTTCCAGATTACCTCGATCCGAACGATCCAAGTAAAACGGTTGAAGGTCACCCTGCACCGAGACGTGCGATTCTGGTAGCAACAAAGCCATAGATTTACTGCCCACAAAGCAGTGGCATATTGAGTAAATAAAGCTCAAGCCTATTAAGGCAGCAAAACAATTGCTTGCATGGTCAAAAAGCCACTGTTAATTTCGCGGTGAACCTTGCTTCCTTAGCTTAAGAATTGAACAAAAATTGACTTGTGTTTAATAAGTGAGCTATTCCAAATAGCAATAATTGGCGTAGCGCTCACATTGCGATTCAATATGACCAGACTCTTACAATAGGATGCTTCACGCATCCTTTTTTGTGGGCTAAACTTCTAAATAGTCTGAACTATTCTCTAATTCTCAAAGGTTTTTTTATGTTTAAGCGATTATCGCCTATTGTGGCGGTTGGTTTGCTCTCTGGTTGTACTCTTACAAATGGTGCTACCTACCACCAAGAAACTCTCGACGCTATTTCCCGCTCAGAGACAAACATCGCAAATAAGGTTCAAAATCTTGAACTGCAACTAAGCAATCAAAGTGACTATATTGAAAGCTTAGAAGACGAAATTACTACCCTTTCTAGTCAATTAGATACCCATCTAACGAGCATGGAACACAAGGTTATTGAAGAGCTAGAGGAAGAGGAACCGGTCGCTATTGCCGTTGCTCCTATCGCTCCTATATCACAACCGACTATCCTTGGCGGCATCGAAAAAGTGTTTATCGACTCTATCAAGCAAAGCTTTGATGCTCGTGTTGATACAGGTGCAACCACCTCTTCTTTAAACGCTGTCGATATCAAAGAATTCGAACGTAACGGCAAGAACTGGGTTAAATTTCACCTAGACGACAAAGCCCAAGCTAAAGAAGACCAGAAATGGATTGAAGCGCCTGTTGTACGTTATGTAAAAATCCGTCAATCAACCAATGATCAAGCAGAACGTCGAGCTGTGATCGAATTATGGGTGAAAGTTGGAAAAATCCATGAAAAAGCGCAATTTACATTGGCGGATCGCTCTCAAATGAGTCACCCTGTGTTACTAGGGCGCGAATTTATCAAAGACATAGCGCTAGTAGATGTAAGTAAAAAGTACGTACAAACGGAAGTTAAATAACAATAGTAGGGTAAGCTATGACGTCAAGAATTCCATTTTATATCTCTATATTCCTGCTTATTGTGGCAGGTATAACACTGAGTATGTTCAGACATACGACCTACGGTGTACCTTGGACTCCAGGGGAAACCAGACAGGTTTGGGACGTTGAAGCTCGCATCGAGTTCAACGCAGTAGGCAAAGAAGCAAAAGTTTCCTTAGCGGCTCCTCATACTCAGTCTAACTACACACTTATCGGCGAATCGGCTTCATCGCCAGGTTATGGTATCTCTTACTTGAATACCGAATCAGGTCGCCGCGCAGAGTGGTCTATTCGATACGCAGATGGCCCTCAAACTATCTACTACAAAACACAATTCCTAGTCGACAACCAAGCAAAAGTTGATGCTATACCGCCAGAAGGCGAAGTCGCACAGCCAAGCTTCGACGGCCCTGAAGAAGCCGCTTCTTTTGCATTGATTGATAGAGCGACAAAGCGTTCTGCAGACAACCTCACTTTTACCCGTGAGCTCATCAAAACACTTAACGATCCAGACAGCCAAAACTCAGCGCTTATTCTGAATAACATGACTAAAGTGGAAGCGACACACAAGCTACTTTCAGCAGCAAACATTCACAATAAAGTGGTTGGTGTTATCGAGCTAGAAGATGGACGTCGTCGTCAATCTATCCAGCAAATGAACCAGATCTGGGATAACGACCAATGGGTTTTATTCTCTCCTGAATCAAGCGAACAGCAAGTTCAGCCAAACCTGCTAATTTGGGATGAATCAAATGTATCTCTATTAGACGTGGTTGGCGGTCAGAACAGTAAAGTTCACTTCTCGATGATTGCTCAGGAGGTGACTCCCACTGAAGCAACCAACAGTAAAGTCTCTGCGGATCAACTGTTAAACCTTTCCATTCATAGTCTGCCGCTAGAAGAGCAAGCGATGTTTAAAACCATCATGCTGATTCCTATCGGTGCTCTGATTGTTGTGTTCCTACGTGTCATCATCGGTCTGAAAACGTCTGGTACGTTCATGCCTGTACTGATTGCGGTAGCCTTTGTACAAACACAATTGGTAACGGGTATTGTCGGCTTCCTACTTATCGTAGGTACAGGTCTTATTATTCGAAGTTACTTATCCAAGCTCAACTTACTACTGGTCGCCAGGATATCCGCCGTAATCATCACGGTAATCATGATTATTTCTGTATTCACTGTGGTCGCGTTTAAAGTGGGTCTGACTGAAGGTCTATCCATTACGTTCTTCCCAATGATTATCCTATCTTGGACTATCGAACGTATGTCTATCCTATGGGAAGAAGAAGGCGCGAAAGAAGTAATGCTGCAAGGTGGTGGTTCTCTATTTACTGCGGTTCTTGTTTACTTAGGCATGACTAACCCGTTCATTCAGCACTTAACGTTTAACTTTATTGGTTTACAACTTGTTATTCTAGCGACCATCTTGCTACTAGGTAACTACACAGGATACCGTCTAACCGAGCTTCGTCGCTTTAAACCGCTAGCGGAGGACTAAGTTATGTTTGATCAGTTTACTTCACCGTTTAGGTTGAAAGACAAAGGCATAATGGGAATGAACAAGCGTAACCATAGTTATATTGGTCGCTACAATGATCGTTCCAAGTATCCACTCGTTGATGACAAGCTTAAGACTAAAATCATTGCTGAACAGGCTGGCGCTACTGTGCCAAAACTGATTGGCGTTATTGGTCATCAAGCTGAAGTAAAAACAATCCACAAGATGGTAAAAGAGTGGCCGGGTTTCGTAATCAAGCCAGCTCAAGGCAGCGGCGGTAAAGGAATCCTTGTTGTGACTTCTCACAAGGACGGCGTTTACACCAAGCCATCGGGTTCGACTATCAATGAAGAAGACGTAGAGCGCCACATCAGTAACGCTCTCGCGGGTCTTTTCTCACTCGGTGGTAAGAACGATGTTGCTGTAGTTGAAAACCTCATCAAGTTTGACGAGTGTTTTGACGGCTTCAGTTACGAGGGTGTACCAGATGTACGAATCATTGTATTCAAGGGCTACCCTGTAATGGCGATGATGCGTCTATCGACTTCGGCTTCTGATGGTAAAGCTAACTTGCACCAAGGTGCTGTGGGCGTAGGTATTTGTATCGCTACGGGTAAAGCCGTTCGTGCGGTTCAATTTGACCACCCAGTGACTCACCACCCAGATACGGGTAAAGAGTTGGCGCTACTACAAGTACCCCATTGGGAAAAGCTGCTGACACTTGCATCAAGTGCTTGGGAAATGACAGGCCTTGGTTACATGGGTACGGACATGGTTTTAGACCAAGAAGAAGGCCCGATGGTACTGGAGCTAAACGCTCGCCCTGGATTAGCAATACAGATTGCAAACGGCGCAGGTTTATTACCTCGCTTGCATCATATTGAAAACCTGGGCACACCGGCTGAATACCCAAAACCAGCAGAGCGCGTTGCCTACGCTGCTAAGCAATTTGGCGTTCACGGTAGCGAAATTGTTCAAAACTAAGCTCATCTAAATTAAAGCGAAACGACTCAGTTATTGATACTGAATCTAGCTCGATAAAAAGGCCGCATAACTCTGAGAGTTACGCGGCTTTTTAATGCCAGCCGTCTTCACCGAGCTAATATGATTAAGCCTCTGTTACTTCACACTCAGGCTCACGAATAGGATCAATACGCACAGCCGCCACCTTAAATTCAGGGATCTTCGCGTGTGGATCAGTCGCTGTGGTAGTCAAACGGTTAACTGGTGATTCAACAAAATGGAATGGAATAAATACCACACCCTTTTGCATTCGTTTAGTCACAAAGGCCGCGATTTCGATTTCACCACGACGTGTTGAGACCTTAAGCATCTGACCATTCGAGATACCTAGCGCTTCAGCATCATGAACACTCACCATGGCACGCGGCCCTGCTAAGTTATCCAACCCTTTTGTTTTACGTGTCATGGTTCCGGTGTGGAACTGTTCTAGAATACGGCCTGTCGTTAATACTAACGGGTATTCCGCATCCGGTAGCTCAGCAGCGTATCTAAACGGAATCGCCTCCATTTGACCACGCCCACGCGTAAATTGGGTCTGGTGCATGATACGTGTGCCATCAGGGTTGTTCTTATTACTTGGCCATTGCACGCCGTTCACCGTAATGTTCTCCCAACGTAAACCACCATACTGTGGCGTGACACGCGCTATCTCATTGGTGATATCAGCAACCGAGTCATATTCCCAATTGCCGCCCATCGCATTAGCCAACATTTGGATAATCACCCAATCTTCTTTCGCTTCACCTGGAGGCAATACCGCCGGGTTAATACGCTGAACACGACGCTCGGTATTAGTAAAATGACCAGACTTCTCAGCAAACGAGCAAGACGGTAGCACCACATCGGCATATTGAGCGGTTTCGGTTAAGAAAATATCTTGAACCACGAGGAAATCTAACGCTTCAAGACCTTCAATCACATGCGCTTGGTTCGGGTCACTCAGCACTGGGTTCTCGCCCATTACGTACAGACCACGAACATCTCGATGACACGCTCCATCAATAATTTCGGTCAACGTTAAGCCTGTTTCAGCCGGTAGGTCAGAAACACCCCACTCCATCGCGAATTTTTGACGAACCATTGGGTTGTACACTTTCTGATAACCCGGAAGGTTATTTGGCAATGCGCCCATGTCACACGCACCCTGAACATTGGATTGACCACGTAATGGGTTGATACCGCCGCCTTCAATTCCGATATTGCCACACAAGAGCTGTAGGTTAGCGATTGATCGAACGTTATCGTGACCAGTGGTATGTTGCGTAATGCCCATCGAGTAGTACACCGCTGTACGCTCTGCAGTACCAATCAATCGCGCCATTGCGAAGATGTCTTCCGCTTTAACGCCAGTTACCAGCTCCACTTTGTCTAGTGAATAACTTGGTGACATTACCTCTTGAAGCAAGGTATCAAAGCCATCCACACGGTCTTCGATATACTCTTGGTCGTACCAACCGTGTTTGATGATTTGCTGCATCACACCATTGATCAACATTACATCAGTACCCGGTCGGTGCGCTAAATAAAGTTCAGCATGGTCAGCAATATCGATTCGTTTTGGATCGGCAACGATCAATCTCGCTCCACCATGTCTCACAGCTTGCTTGATATGCGAGCCAATAATTGGGTGTGCTGACGTGGTGTCGGAGCCAATAATAAAGATCACATCTGAGTGCTTGATGCTTGGAATATCATTGGTCATCGCCCCGCTACCTAGCGAAGCCTCTAAACCAGTAACAGTAGATGCGTGACAAAGGCGCGCACAGTGATCGACGTTATTGGTACCGAGTTCACGACGTATGAATTTTTGGAAGGCATAGTTATCTTCATTGGTGGTTTTCGCCGACGAGAACCCCGCTAAAGCGTTACTGCCAAAGCCTTGCTTAATCGCAGTAAACTTCTCGGCAATAAGCTTAACTGCCTCATCCCAACTTGCAGGTTGCAACCAGCCATCTTTACGAATTAATGGTGTGGTTAAACGCGCATCGCTGCCCACAAAATCGAAGCCAAATCGTCCCTTAACACACAACATGCCTTCATTAACCGGAGAGTCTCCGCCTTCGATATAGCGAATTTTGTTTTTCTGCTCATCGATATGCATGGTTAACTTACAACCCACACCGCAATAAGTGCAGATGGTATCGACTTTCTTGAGTACGTCTGTGTCTCCCTGCTTTCTGTCGCGAGCATCGACCATTGCACCGGTTGGACACGCCTGAATACACGATCCGCATTGAACGCAGTTTGAGTCGCCCATTAAGGTCTTGTCCGCCCCAAAGTTAGGACGACATTCAGGTCTTGATGCAGGTTTGCCATCCGATTGATTCATGAAGCTTAGAACGCCATGAACATTCTGTTCTCGACACGCTTGGATACACTGGCCACAACTAATACAGCGGTTAGCGTCAAAGATAATGAACTCAGAACTGTCATCGACCGAAAATTTTTGTCTTGTTAACCCGACCTTCGCTTCTTCAGCACGAATCGCCTGCCAACTCTCATTCGAAGCCACATCGATTTTGTATTCAGGATGGGTTTGCGTTGCTTTGTATTCAGTCGAGTAGTCTCGTAGGTCGCAATCTGTATTAGCTTGGCAGCCACACTCTAGACATCTTGCAGCTTCAGCGATTGCATCGGCATTATCAAACCCTGTTTCTACTTCATCGAAGCTTTGTTCACGCTGTTCGGGCGTTAGCTCAGGCATGATCTTGCGCGCCATGCGTTGTATAGATTTGTATTGCTCAGGATCCACCGCTTTGAGCTGTTTGTGCTTTCTTGAGTTAAACGGTTTAGCCGGAATATTTTCCATATCACCATGGAAGAAGCGATCGATCGCTTGTGCAGCAATACGCCCATCCCCAACCGCTTCGACTGCAGTTGCAGGGCCGCGTCGGAAATCACCAATACTGAAAATATTTCCGGTTCCGGTATGCATGGTTTGTGGATCAGCATCTGCGGTATTCCAACGAGTAAGAGGAATATCAATTGCTTCATTGTCCATAAAACTCAGATCAGGCTTTTGCGACACGGCAGCAATAACCGTATCAAACGCTTCAACAAAGAACTCGCCAGTTGGTTTAGGGCTGCGGCGGCCTGAAGCATCAGCAGGACCCAAAGCCATTCGTTCTAATCGTATTTCTGATACATGACCATTTTCATCGGCTATGTTTTCTGCAGGGTTGGTTAAGAAGTGAAACTTCACACCCTCATGTTCAGCTTCTTCGATTTCGTAATCTTCTGCTGGCATCTCATCTCGAGTACGACGATAAATCAGCGTAGTATCCGCGCCATCACGAACTGCGGTTCGAGCACAGTCAATCGCTGTATTACCGCCACCGATCACGGCAACCTTTTTACCAGTGACGTACTGCTGATCGGTCACGTAATCTTTCAGATAATCGACACCCAAATAACAACCTCCGAGTTCGCTACCCGGGTAATTCATCTCGACCGCTTGCGATGCACCAACGGCTAAACAAACCGCATCAAAATCGTTACTTAAATCAGACAGTGTAAAATCAACACCGAGTTTTTTACCGCACTCAACCACCATTCCGTTGCGACACATCAACTCGATTTCTTTATCTAGAATCGACTTAGGTAAGCGATATTCAGGGATACCGTAACGCAGCCAACCACCCGCTTGCGGCATCGACTCATAGACACTGACATCATAGCCTTCGTTAGATAGGTAATAACCCGCCGTAAGCCCACCGGGGCCACTACCGACAATTGCAATACTCTTGCCTTTATTCGGTTTCTTAGCTGGCATGTAGCTCTCTTGAGCCGCTAGATCCGCATCGGCAGCGTGTCGTTTGAGTTGGCGAATCGCAATGGATTCATCGACCAAGTTACGACGACATTCGGTTTCACAGAAAGCAGGACACACACGACCAATTGAAAGCGGCATTGGCAATGTCTTTTTGATCACTTCAATCGCTTTAATGTGATCATTTTGAGCAATATGGTGCAGGTAAGATTGGATGTCGACCCCAGCAGGACAGACTGTTTGGCATGGCGCCTCACAGTCAGCGTAGTGATCGGTCATGATGCGATTCAACGCTTCTTGTCGATGATTCGTTAACTGTTTTGACTGAGTGGTAATATTCAGCCCATTAGACACTTCAAGCTCACAAGAGCGAGTAACACCAACGCCATCAACTTCCACAACACACAAATCACACGGCACTTTATCCGCTGTTTTATTCAAACCACATAAAGATGGGATTTCCAAACCACATGTTTTTGCCGCTTCAAGAACGGTTTGTCCTTGCTCGACGATTCGATATTTCCCATCAATAACGATTTGAATCATACCTAAGTCCTACCTTTACCTTTCGCACACGCGAGTTATCAACAATTAAAATTTAAGTAATACAATATTATTAATATTATTAAATCTATGTCATTACCATACATTATTTGTGGTTTTGTGCGTGTGACCTCAAACAAGTTCCATTGATAATAACCATAATGTATGAGTGGTCTTATCAGTGTCGACGAAAGGATTAAGCGGGAGGGGTTCTGCTGTAGAAGTAAGAAGTAAGAAG
>NZ_JBFRTU010000002.1:0-146458 GCF_041474275.1 Vibrio sp. 10N.222.52.B7
TCAAATTTTTCTTTAGACACAATCGTGTTCCTTCCTAGTTATGATTCGCCACGTTCATTATTGAGCGAGACGCGCCAGAAATTGCTATTTTATGCGCCAACTCTCGTTAGCGCAATATTTGGACGCATTGTTCTTTCAAAAAATGAAAAAAAATGCCTTCCTTTTGTTTAACCACGCTCTGCAATGATTGCTTTTGCAACATTGTTAGGCACTTCAGCGTACTCACTAAACTCCATAGAGTAAGAAGCACGACCTTGTGTCGCAGAACGTAAATCAGTTGCGTAACCGAACATGACAGACAACGGAACTTGTGCACGAATTATCTTCAGGCCAGCTGTCCCCTCGTCCATACCTTCGATGATGCCGCGACGACGGTTAATATCGCCAACAACGTCACCCATCCAGTCTTCTGGAGTAGTTACTTCAACTTTCATCATAGGCTCAAGCAGAACCGGTTGCGCTTCAAGTGCACCCGTTCTGAAAGCCATAGAGGCAGCGATTGTAAACGCCATCTCACTTGAATCTGTTTCATGGTAAGAACCATCATATAGTGTAGCTTTGATATCCAAAACTGGATAGCCAGCAAGCACACCATTGTTCATCTGCTCTTCAACGCCTTTAGCAACTGAAGCGATAAACTCTTTCGGTACGATACCATTGGCAATTTCATCCACAAAGACAAAGCCTTCGCCAGCTTCTGATGGTTCTAGTTTCAGCCATACGTGACCGTACTGACCTTTACCACCATGTTCACGGATAAATTTACCTTCCGCTTTCGCTGTACCACGAATAGTCTCACGGTAAGCCACTTGCGGGTTACCAACGTTGCAGTTCACGCTAAATTCGCGCTTCATACGGTCAACGATGATATCTAAGTGTAGTTCACCCATACCAGAAATCAGAGTCTGGCCAGTTTCCGCATCCATATCAACGCGGAACGATGGGTCTTCCGCTGCTAGTTTACCTAGAGCGATAGTCATTTTGTCTTGATCAGCTTGAGAGCTTGGCTCTACAACGATCTGAATCACTGGATCTGGGAACTCCATGCGCTCAAGAACAATCTTATGGTTCTGGTCACAAAGGGTTTCACCAGTAGTCACATCTTTCAGGCCAATGATGGCTGCGATGTCACCTGCTCGTACTTCTTTTACTTCTTCACGCTTGTTTGAGTGCATTTGAACAATGCGACCTAAGCGTTCACGTTGTTTCTTCACAGAGTTGTAAGCTGTTTTACCGCTTTCAACAACACCAGAGTAAACACGGATGAAAGTTAAAGTACCAACGAATGGGTCTGTTGCAATCTTGAATGCTAGCGCTGAGAACGGTTCTTTGTCGTCTGCGTGACGCTCTGCTTCGTTCTCGTTTTCATCGATACCTTTAATTGCAGGTACATCGACTGGAGAAGGAAGGAAATCAACAACTGCATCTAGAACAGCTTGTACACCTTTGTTTTTGAATGCACTACCACAAGTAGCAAGTACGATTTCATTATTAAGGGTACGAGTACGAAGACCTTGTTTGATTTCAGCTTCTGTTAGTTCACCTTCTTCAAGGTACTTATCCATCAGCTCTTCATTTGCTTCTGCAGCAGCTTCAACAAGTTCTGTACGATATTCTTCAGCCATTTCTTTCATGTCTGCAGGAATATCTTCGTATGTGAAAGTCATGCCTTGGTCAGCTTCGTTCCAGTTAATTGCCTTCATCTTGATAAGATCGACAACGCCTTGGAAGTTTTCTTCAGCACCAATGTTCAGTTGAATTGGAACAGGAGTCGCGCCTAGGCGATCCTTGATCTGTTCAACTACGCGCAAGAAGTCTGCGCCGGTACGGTCCATTTTATTAACGAAAACCATACGTGGAACTTGGTACTTATCAGCTTGACGCCATACTGTCTCTGACTGAGGTTCAACACCAGATGAGCCACAGAACACAACAACTGCACCATCAAGTACACGCAGAGAACGTTCTACTTCGATCGTGAAGTCAACGTGCCCAGGAGTGTCGATGATGTTGATACGGTGGTCCGAGAACTGAGCTTCCATACCACGCCAAAACGTAGTGGTTGCTGCTGAAGTGATCGTAATACCGCGCTCTTGCTCTTGCTCCATCCAGTCCATGGTTGCTGCACCATCGTGAACTTCGCCGATTTTATGAGAAAGACCGGTATAGAACAGAATACGTTCACTTGTGGTTGTTTTACCTGCATCTACGTGAGCAACGATACCGATATTACGGTATTGCTCTATAGGAGTTTTACGAGCCACGGTTGAATCCTCTTATTAGAGACTTAGGGACTATTGCTATGTCTAGATTAGGCGTTAAAAGCGATGCTTCGCTAAAAATTGCTTGCCCTAGAAATAGCAATAGTTCCTAGCATAAGCATAGGAACTAAAGAAGTGCTGCAAGGAACCTTGCAGCACTAAAAAGGTATTACCAACGGTAATGTGCGAACGCTTTGTTTGCGTCAGCCATGCGGTGAACGTCTTCACGTTTCTTAACCGCAGTACCTTTGTTCTCAGACGCGTCTAGCATTTCAGCAGCTAGGCGTTGAGCCATAGATTTTTCACCACGCTTACGCGCAGCTTCAACTACCCAACGCATAGCAAGAGCGTTACGGCGAACCGGACGAACTTCTACAGGTACTTGGTAAGTTGAACCACCTACACGGCGAGATTTAACTTCTACCGCTGGGCGAACATTTTCAAGAGCTTCTTCAAATACAGCTAAGTGGTCTTTACCAGACTTCTCAGCCATTGAATCTAGTGCAGTGTAAACGATTTTTTCTGCAGTAGATTTCTTTCCGTCAACCATAAGGATGTTAACGAATTTTGCCAGCAATTCAGATTTGAACTTAGGATCTGGAAGGATCTTACGCTGACCTATTACGCGACGACGTGGCATGGATATTCTCCGTTGTCTTCTTCAGGTTTTTTCCAAAACTTTTCAGAATAATAAATAAAATAGTGTTTGGCCTTACTTAACGATTTCTTTTTAAAAAAGAGAATCAATTAAGACTTAGGACGTTTCACACCGTACTTAGAACGACCTTGTTTACGGTCGTTAACGCCAGCACAGTCAAGTGCGCCGCGAACAGTGTGGTAACGAACACCCGGAAGGTCTTTTACACGACCGCCACGGATTAGTACAACACTGTGCTCTTGTAGGTTGTGGCCTTCACCGCCGATGTACGAAGTTACTTCGAAACCGTTAGTTAGACGTACACGACATACTTTACGTAGTGCCGAGTTAGGTTTTTTAGGTGTAGTAGTGTAAACACGAGTACATACACCACGTTTTTGTGGGCACGCTTCTAGTGCAGGCACGTTGCTTTTAACAACTTGCTTTACACGAGGTTTGCGAACCAACTGGTTAATAGTTGCCATTAACTAGCTCCTGAAATTTACTTGAAAGTAAGCTTTGTGAAAAATCTATCCCTAATCACAAGTCGTAATTAGGGACGCAAAATTCTATTCAGCAGTGGGAGGTGTGTCAAGAAATATACAGATCTTTTTTAGCCGTCTAGAGCTCAGGATGGTCTACTTTTAACCAAACTGATAAAACACAGCTACCAAGTGACTGATTTGTCTTTCAAAACCGTCAGTTTAACGAAGCCATCGAAGTCAACTTGATCAATGGTACTTGAGACAAGTAGTTGTAAACCTCGGCTATCGAGATCTGGTTTTAACACCGACACCTGCTCTACTGCGCAGATTTGAGTGAAGAACTCATGATTGGGAAGGCAAACATACACCGCATCTTCCACCAAAAGATACTGATCTTGTGGCTGAGAATAGGTCAATGCGAGTTTAAGTTTGTCGACTGATTTTACAATATGAAGCATAGCGTCCCCTAGAAAGTCAGTATCTGTTGGCACTGAGCTAACTTCTGCGTTAACTCGTCGGCTTCAACGGTGGTCACATCGATCAGCAGGTTGTCTGCTGAAAGACCAAACTGACTCAGACTACGCTGACACACATACACCTGTTCGATGTCGTACAGGTCCATAAGTTTGAATGCAGAGATGTAGTCACGCGATAGTGTTTCGTCGGGCTGCTGCGCTTTGAGAAGCTGTGTCACGCCATCGCCAACAAAGAACACGGAAATGTCTTCACTATATGCGGACGCAGCAAGCAGGGCGTCTAACCCTTCTCTACCCGCAGCGGTCGTATGAGGGAAACTGTTAAATATAAAGGCTAACTTTCTCAAAACTGCACAACCCTATCTTGCGTTAGTAGCGCTTCCGATAAGCTCCCTAATCCGGCTTGATTAAATCCAGTGGCTAGGTTAGAGGCACTTAGTTGATGTTGCTCTGCTTCTTCAGAGCTAATCACTCCGCGTCTTAGCGCAGCTGCCACACAGGTTTCAAGGCTAACATCGTGTTCATCAGCCAGCTTTTGCCAAGCAGAAGCTAAATCAAATTCATCGTTAGCCGGTACGGTAAGGTCTGAGCCGTTACTGACGCCATCTTGATAGAAGAACACACTGTGAAGTTTGTGGCCCTGTTTAATCAGAGCCACGGCAAACTGGTAGGCACTTCTTGCTGACTGTGAGCCATAGACTGGCCCATTCACTAGGAGTGTATAGCTTAGCAACCCTCTTCATCCTCTGTTTTACGTTGGCGGATGTATAGGTACACGGTGTGCTTAGAGATGTTCAGTCGCTCAGCAACGCGGTTGATCGCGTCTTTAATATCGAAAATACCTTTGTCGTACAGCTCCATCACGATCTGACGGTTCTTAGTATTGTTCGATACCGATTTGTCAGCGTTAATTTCTTCAATGGTGCGTTCAACCGTTTGGTCGACAAGTTCTTCAACGTCACTAGCGAAGTTAACCGATGATGCGGCTTCGTCTGCGTCTTGTGTAGGCATGAACGATTGCAGCACTTGTGAGAATGGCGCGTCTAGATTCACGTTAATACACAGTAGGCCAATCACTCGGTCTTCACCGTTGCGGATAGCAACCGTGATCGACTTCATCAACACTCCGCCTTTAGCGCGAGTGAAGTATGAACGTGAGAAGTTACGCTTAGAACCTTCAATATCTTTTAGCATCTTCAATGCAAGATCGGTGATCGGCGAGCCAACCTGACGACCTGTATTTTCGCCGTTGGCAATTTTAATCGCAGAAGTATTGAGGTCTTCTAAAGAGTGCAAAACGATTTCACAAAACGGACCAATAAGGCTCGCAATACCGTCAACAACGGCCTCATAAGATCTTAGAATGATTTTATCGTGTTCACTGAATGGCATAACGTGGACTGATTCCATTTCAAGTAACACATCTGCATTGACTGTTTCTGTAGTAGTCACTTATTCCTTACCTTCGTGTGAAAAATCAACAAATTTATGTAAGTTTATCAGAAAATTTTAATTGCACACCTAGCTAACATTGCAACTAGTGATTTAGAACAAGTTTAAAAATCAAATACTCATCTTCAAATCATAAAAAAAGCCTAACTCAAAGTTAGGCTTTTTATTCAATCAACGTATTTTAGTACGAGGCTTTTAACCGATATTACTGTGCAGGAGCTGCTTCAGCGTTATCGATGTTTAGTAGTTCTACTTCGAATACTAGCGTTGAGTTAGCTGGGATAGTCGGTGTGTCTTGCTCACCGTATGCTAGCTCTGGCGGGATAACGAACTTGTACTTAGAACCAACTTGCATCAGTTGTACGCCTTCAGTCCAGCCTGGGATTACGCGGTTTAGTGGGAATGTTGCTGGTTCGCCACGATCGTAAGAGCTGTCGAACTGAGTACCGTCTGTTAGCGTACCTTTGTAGTGTACTTGAACGGTATCAGTGTCTTTTGGAGAAGCGCCTTCACCAGCAGTCATTACTTGGTAAAGTAGACCAGATTCAGTTTGCTCTACGCCTTCAGTCTTTGCGAACTCAGCGCGGAAGTCATCACCTGCTTTCTTAGTTTCAGCTGATTTCTCTGCCGCTTGTGCTTGCATAGTTTCAGCAACACGCTTGTCTAGAGCTTCAAGAGCTGCGCGAGTTTCTTCTTCGTTCAGTGCAGTTTTCTCTGCGAATACGTCTTCGATACCTTGAAGAACCATATCTTTGTCTAGGTTAATACCTAGTTCGCTTGGCTTATCAATGCTTGTGCTTAGGTAGTTAGCGAAAGATACGCCGATTGCGTATGCCGCTTTGTCGTCTTCTGTTTTAAAGTTTACTGCTTCAACTTTAACTTCTTCAACCTGTGGAGCTTCTGCCTTTGGTTCTTCTTTCTGACAACCAACTGCTAGCATAACCGTTGCGGCAAGCAGTGATACTTTTAAAACTGATTTCATTGAATTCTCCAATTAATGGCCAAGCCATTGGTTATTGTGCACAAATCTAATGATTAGATTGGTGTGAATACGTTAGTTATAACAATATACTAGTCATATGTCTTTCGACACAAACCGGATTATTAGATGTGATGCGAATATTTTTCCACTCATTGCTATGTACAATTGTCATCACCTTGTTAAATGGTTGCTTTTTCTTCCAAGATGATGAGCAGCGTTGGGAAATTGAACCCAATGGTGCCACCAGCTTTGCCCTTAGCAGAGATGGACGCTTCGCCCTGCTCTACTCTCAGCAAAAGCAACTGCTCCTTTGGGACCTCGCCGAAGACCAAGAGTTGGCTCAGCTTGGTCCACAAGACCAGTTAGAAAACCAAGTATCGCGTATCCGTATCTCGGACAATGGCCGTTTTGCCATTACCGCTAGCCAGATGAACTTCGCCGTTTGGGACTTATCTTGGACTCAAGCACAAGGGCTTTGGTCTATCTCCGATGGCTTAATTCGCGATGTCGATATCTCTAGCAATGGTGAAAAAGTATTGCTTGGCCTGTCTAATGGAAAAGCCATCTATGTGGACTTAGTCACCGGACGCCGTCTGGAGTTCCTTGCTCACCGAGAAAAAGTGAATTCAGTCTCCCTCTCTTCTAATGGCCGCTACGCATTATCAGGCGGCAACGACTACAAAGCTTACCTTTGGGATACCGAGTCGGGCTTGGTGTTGCGCACCTTTGAGCATGAACAAAGAGTAGTACGAGTCGCGCTACAACGCGATGGTGAACTGGCTTTTACCTCTGATGGCGGCAATCAAGCGATGATTTGGGATCTTGAAACGGGCGAACCTCAAGCGCAATTGCAAAGCTGGTCTCGACAGTTGATTTTCTCGAGTGCGCGTTTTTCTGATGACGGCAGTATGTTGGTGACGGGCACACCATCCAGCCAAGTGAGTGTGTGGAATACTCAGGATGGCAAGCGAATTTCTCGCCACGATGCTGAGCCATTAAAAGATGCTCGCCCTCCTCGTGCGGTAGTGTATGATGCAGCCTTTGATGATAAGAACCGTGTGATATCGGGCACCTCTGCGGGCATTGCCCAAGCTTGGAATGTGGATTAAGAACGATGACAGAAAAGCGAGTTGAACAACTAGAAAGCCGCGTAAATGACCTAGAGTGTCAGCTAGCTTTCCAAGAACAGACCATTGAAGAACTCAATGAAGCGCTTAGCCAACAACAAATGTTAATCACGAGAATGCAAGATCAGATGAAGTTCGTGGTTGGCAAAGTAAAAAATATGGATGGCTCTAATCTAGCTGACGCATCAGAAGAGACGCCACCTCCACACTATTAAGTGCGGTTCAAAATAACCAATTAAATCTAACGACGCATATCGTTAGTTTCTCGTCCTCAATGTGTAAACACATTTCAGGACGGGACATAGAAAACTAAGAGGGCGACAGATACTTATCTGTCGCCCTTTTGTTTATTTCATCTCAGTGAATAAGCTAAAGCCAATTAAGCCGATACCAACTTAGTCGTCGGCATAAATCTTCACTTCAACACGACCTTGAGTATCAACGCTTGCACGATACATTCCTGAGCTGTTCATACCAAAATGTATATCGCCTTGGCCATCGATAGCGATCAAGCCACCTTCTCCACCCATGGTTTTCAATTCACCTTGAATGATCGTTTCACAAGCGGTGTGCACATCTTCTTTCAGATAACGCATTCGTGCTGCGACATCACTGGCGACCATTTTACGTAGGAAGAACTCACCCATCCCGGTTGTTGAGACGGCAACATTGCCATTTTCAGCGATGGTTCCTGCACCAATGATCGGAGAGTCACCCACACGACCGTATTTCTTATTGGTCACGCCACCGGTACTGGTTGCTGCCGCTAAGTTACCCGCTTGGTCTAATGCGACCGCACCAACCGTGCCGTACTTTTTATCGTCAGGGTATTTCTCAGCTTGCTGTTCATCATATTTCGCTTCAGACAGAGCAAAGATGCCTTTCTCTTTCATCGACTGAAGTTGGTCATAGCGGCGCTCAGTAAAGAAGTAGTCTTGCTCGGTGAAAGTATACTCATGCTCAAACGCAAACCTCTCTGCGCCTTCACCAATCAGCAGTACGTGGTCGCTTTTAAGCATCACGTCACGAGCCAACTCTATCGGGTTTTTAATATGGCGGACACCTGCAATAGCACCCGCATCCATTTCGCGACCGTGCATCACAGAAGCATCCATCTCAACAAATTCATCATGAGTTAAAACAGAGCCCCTACCGGCATTAAAATGCGGGCTGTCTTCCATCACCTTGACTGACGCAACCACTGCATCCAACGCATCACCACCCGATTGCAAAACTTGATAGCCAGCCAAAACCGATTTTTCCAAAGCCTCGGTAATACCCGCTTTTAATTCATAGCTCATTTGCTCGCGCAAGATGGTTCCTGCACCACCATGAATGGCAATTGAAAAAGGCTGTGACATACAAACTCTCCACTGACGTCGTCTTATAATATTGTGCTATCAATACCACATCCATGGTTCGATGTCTGATAACGAAAACCAAACTTTTACGAATGCTTAGATTTGCGGACACTTAGTTTGGTAGAGAAAAGCGAGGTCAAAAAGCGAGACTCCTAAACGCAAAAAGCCTCCACAAGGGAGGCTTTCAAGATTCTTAAACTAAACCGTTAATTCGGTATTAGTGAGAACCACAGCTACCGCCGCCGCAGCAGCCGTCTTTTTTCTCTTCACCGTGGTCATGGCCTTCGCCACCACAGCAACCGCCTTCGTGGTCATGATCGTGGTCGTGACCGCCACAGCCGCCTTCTTGGTGTACGTGACCGTGTTGAACTTCTTCTTCAGTCGCTTCACGAACCGCTACAACTTCAACGTCAAACGTTAGAGTTTGGCCAGCTAGCATGTGGTTACCATCAACAACAACTTCGTCGCCATCTACTTCAGTAACTTCAACTGGGATTGGACCTTGGTCAGTATCCGCTAGGAAACGCATGCCAACTTCGATTTGCTCAACACCTTGGAATACGTCAGCAGGAACACGTTGAACTAGTGCGTCGTTGTGTTCGCCGTATGCGTCTTCTGGAGTAACAGTTGCAGAGAACTTGTCGCCAGCTACTTTGCCTTCAAGCTCTTTTTCAAGACCTGTAATTAGGTTGTTGTGACCGTGAAGGTAATCTAGTGGAGCTTCTGCAGTTGATTGGTCAACTACTACGCCATCTTCAAGTTTCACTTGATATGCAACACTAACTACTACGTTCTTTTCAATTTTCATGAGAGCTCCAAGGAGGTTTGGACTAAGCTCGAACAGTTGAGCTTAGGAAAAATTCTGTACCGGGATATTATGGGGATCAATCAACGAAACTCAATCATTCTGGCTTAAAAATACCGATCATTTCTTGATTCGCGTGTTCAGATTTCTCTACAGTTTTCGGTTTACGCTGTTCTGTGAAGTCACAATCGACACATTCCACCAGCTCGATATTATTTTCAATCCACCAACGGAGTGTGTCTTGAGTGTTGCAACTTGGGCAGCTTGCCCCTGCGATAAAGCGTTTTTTCTGTTTCACGTTCATATCCTTTACTGCTCTGGATTCGCGGTTCTTCCCACTCACTTTATTGATAAGTTAAGCAGAGACCGCGTTTATTATTAGGTTAGTTCTATAGTCTGTTATTTCTATGCCCAAGCTCTATTTCTAAGCTCAAGCATGAGTTATCACTTCAAGCTACTGCCAATAGTTTCGAGATTGGTGATCGTTTTCCATCTCGTGTCCAAAGATCTCTTCAAGTTCTTTACGAGCCTCTTTCGCTCTTTGGGCTAACTCGGCATCTTCGTTATGCTGAGGCAGCAACTCTTTCAGCATACCATTATCCAACTTTCTAAAGTGTGCTTCTGCTCGCTTCGCTTTATATGGATGCATGCCAAGTTCAGTCAATGTTTGACGACCTAAATCCAATGCTCCAAGGAAGGTTTCACGCGAATAGTTACTCACACCGTGGTTAAGTAGTTGATATGCTTCAACACGGCTTCGTGCACGCGCCAAGATCTTTAAGCGTGGGAAGTGCTGCTTACATAAATCGACGGTTTTCATGATTTCATCTGGGGAGTCAGTACACAACACAATCGCCTCTGCTTTATCAGCACCGGCTGCGCGTAATAGCTCTAGGTGAGTCGAGTCTCCGTAAAACACCTTGTAGCCGAACTTTCTAAGGATGTGTATTTGGCTGGCATCACTTTCAAGGACAGTGATACGAATCTTGTTAGCGTACATCAAGCGACCGATGATCTGACCGAAGCGACCAAAGCCCGCAATAATCACTCGAGGGCTGCGATCAACCACATCCGAAGACATCGCACTTTCACTGATTTGATTAAGCTGACGTGCAAAGAATCGGTCTTGCAGTTTAAGCATCAATGGCGTGGTCACCATAGAAAGGCTCACAACCACCAGTAAGAACGACACTTGTTCGCCACTTAAGATGCCTTGAGCACTCGCCGCAGTAAAAATAACGAAAGCGAACTCACCACCTTGGCTAAGGATCATCGCCATCCGGCTGCGTGCTTTAGCTTGAGTGCCGAAGATACGAGCCAGCGCATACAGCACCAAACCTTTCAATACGACTAGCGACGACACTGCAATAAGTATTGCGAATGGGCTTTCTGCCAGTAGACCTAGGTTTACCGCCATACCCACAGAGATAAAGAACAGACCAAGCAGTAAACCTTTGAATGGATCAATCGCGATCTCAAGCTCGTGTCGATATTCACTTTCAGCCAGAAGGACGCCCGCCAAGAAAGTACCTAATGCCATCGATAAGCCAATCTGCTGCATGATCACAGCAATACCAATCACAAGTAACAGCGCCGCGACGGTGAATAACTCACGCACACCACTCATCACTACGTATCGGAAAAGTGGTCTCAACAAGAAGTGGCCACCGACCAGTAGGCCAATCACGCCACCCAGCATCCACAGCATGTCAGCCCAGCTACCGCCGGTATTACCCGCAAGTAGAGGCAACATTGCTAGCATTGGAATAACAGCGATATCTTGGAAAAGCAGTACTGCAAAGCCCGACTGCCCTGCTTCTTTGCCGCCGAGCTCTCGCTCTTCAATAACACGCAAGGCAATCGCAGTCGAAGACAGCGCCAAACCCATACCTATCACGAGACTGGTTTGCCAGGTTAATCCAAATAGACAGGCGATGGCGGTAATAATTAGAGTGGTGATCAGCACTTGCGCGCCGCCCAACCCGAGAATGGGGGCTCGCATCTGCCACAGTTTTTTCGGGTTAAGCTCTAAACCAATCAGGAAGAGCAGCAGTACCACCCCGAATTCGGAGAAGTGTAGAATCGCTTCGACATCACTGATTAAGCCAAGCCCCCATGGGCCAATTGCCACGCCCGCTAATAAGTAACCAAGTACTGAACCCAAACCGGCGCGCTGTGCGATAGGAACCGCAACCACAGCAGCCGCTAAAAATATAACGCTACTTTGTAGAAAATCATTAGTCAGAGCCATCATCTGCTCCTATATCTTGTAGCGGGTCTCGCAACCAATTTCGATACGCTTCGGCGTGTTGGTAACGCGTCATATCGGAGACATTTCGTGCCCAGTGTAAAACCAAAGGGGATATCCAATTCATCTGACACAAAGCAGCGGTAAGCTCGAATGGTTGCAAGATCTCTTGTAATGGATATTTATTATAACCTGCGGCACCAAACGCCTCTTCTTTACCACCGGTAGTAATCACACTGCGCCAGTGTTTGCCTTTAAGCGCACTTTGCTCACCAAAAGCAAAGCCCTTGCCTAACACGCGATCAAACCACTCTTTTAACAATGAAGGGCAGGAATACATGAACAGAGGATGCTGAAACACGATCACATCGTACTGAAGGAGCAATTCATGCTCATAAGGCACATCAATAAAGAAGTCAGGGTAGATGGCATAGAGATCATGAACTTTGACATGACCGAGCGACTCTACCTTCTTAACCATCATCTGGTTAGCAATAGAGGTTTGCGGCTCTGGGTGCGCGTAGATGATCAACACCTTTGGCACGACTTTGTCTGTCGAGGGAGTATTACTCATTCCTTTGAAACATTCCTTTGAGGGCTAAACGGTGGCAAGGCCACAAGAATTTAAGCAAAAGTTATTAATATGTTATTGGCATCATAACGCAAATTGCATTGTGATCGACTTTTATCTGGTTTCAGCCTACTATGCAGGCGTCTGTTCACCTCTAATTTCTATGCTATTTCAATTATGATTACTTTCTCTGATATTCAATTGCTACGCGGCGGTAAGCCACTCCTCGACCAAGCATCTGCGACTTTTCACCCTGGCGACAAGATCGGTTTGGTTGGTAAAAACGGCTGTGGTAAATCTACGCTATTCGCCTTAATTAAGGACGAACTGTCTATTGATGCGGGCTCATTCAGCAAACCTGCCCATTGGGAAATGGCTTGGGTTGCTCAAGAAACCCCTGCATTAGAAAGAACAGCAATTGAATACGTGATTGATGGTGACCGTGAATACCGCGGCCTTGAAGATCAACTAGAGAAAGCTGAACAAGCCGACAATGGCACATTGGTAGCAGAGATCCACGGCAAGATTGAAACCATTGGTGGTTACAGCATAAAGGCACGTGCTGCCGAGTTACTGGATGGCCTAGGCTTTAGCCAAGAACAAATGACATGGAACCTGACTCAATTCTCAGGTGGTTGGCGTATGCGTTTGAACCTAGCGCAAGCCCTACTGTGTCGCAGTGACCTACTGCTACTCGATGAGCCTACCAACCACTTGGATTTAGACGCAGTAATGTGGCTAGAGCGTTGGTTACAAAGCTACCCTGGCACGCTAGTGCTTATCTCGCACGATAGAGACTTCTTAGACCCTATCGTCAACCGCATCGTGCACGTTGAAAACCAACAGCTCAATGAGTACACGGGTAACTACTCATCGTTCGAAACCCAACGAGCGCAAAAACTGATTCTGCAACAAGCGATGTACCAAAAGCAGCAGAAACAGATGTCTCACATGCAGAGCTACATTGACCGTTTCCGTTACAAAGCTTCAAAGGCTCGCCAAGCGCAAAGCCGTATTAAAGCGCTAGAGAAAATGGAACAAGTGCTGCCCGCTCAATTTGATAACCCATTCAGCTTTGAGTTTAGAGAACCAGACGCGCTACCAAATCCAATCATGATGATGGATGAAGTCTCTGCGGGCTACGATGACAACCTGATTCTAGAGAAGATTCGCTTGAACCTAGTACCGGGCAGTCGTATTGGTCTACTTGGCCGAAATGGCGCTGGTAAGTCAACGCTGATTAAACTCCTTTCTGGCGAACTGAAACAGCAAGGTGGTGAACTGAGCTATTCACAAGGCGTTAAGATGGGTTACTTTGCACAGCACCAATTAGAGACGCTGCACCCAGAAGAAACACCGCTGCAACACATGATGCAGATTGCCCCTAAACACACAGAGCAACAACTGCGTGATTACCTAGGTAGCTTCGGTTTCCAAGGTGAAAAAGCGCTCGATAAAGTAGCCCCCTTCTCAGGCGGTGAAAAAGCGCGTTTAGTTCTGGCGCTACTAGTATGGCAAAAACCGAATCTGTTGCTGCTCGATGAACCAACCAACCACTTGGATCTCGACATGCGTCAGGCGCTGACGTTTGCATTGCAGACGTTTGAAGGCGCAATGGTTATCGTATCGCATGACCGTTACCTACTCCGTGCGACTACCGATGATTTGTATTTGGTACACGACCGCCAAGTGGCACCGTTTGATGGTGACCTAAGCGATTACTACAAGTGGCTAACCGAACAGCAGAAAGTTGAACGCAAAGAAGCACAAGCATTGGCACCAGCAAAAGACGGCGCCAACAGTGCAGCAGCAAAAAAAGATCAGAAACGTAAAGAAGCAGAGTTCCGTAAACTAACGGCACCAATTCGTAAAAAGCTGAGTCAATTTGAAAAGCAGATGGATAAATTAACGTTGGCTCTTGAAGAAGCCGAGCAAGAATTATCCGACACTTCACTGTATGAAGCTGAAAATAAGGCTAAACTGAATAAAGTACTCGCTCTCCAAGCGAGCAGTAAATCACAGCTAGAAGAAGTTGAAATGGATTGGATGTCCACTCAAGAAGAGCTTGAGCAGATGGAACAGGATATGGATAGCTTATGAGCCCAGAGCACGCCCCAATATCACTAACACTGGAACGACTATGGCAATTTAGCCTTCAGTATTACAGTGTGCGTGGTGTAAAGGATGCGTGCCTAGCTTTACAAAACCAGTTTCACGGCAACGTCAATCTACTGCTGCTGCTCAAATGGCTTGATGAGCAGCAATTGTCTTTTGCCGAAGAAGAGTGGCACAAAGTTCAACAGTGCTTGAGCCGCTCTGAAACCCTACTTCATAGTTATCGAGAGCTACGTAAGCATCTCAAAGCACACGTTGTTGATTCACTCTACCGTGAAGCCTTACAGTTCGAATTACAACTAGAGAAACAACAACAATCTGATCTCGTCGACTACATAAACTCTCTTCAGCTTTTCGCAAACCAACAAGCGCCTCTCGCTTTTCAATACTGTCGATTATTAGGGGCAGAAAACCTCTATGTTGCTTTTTCTGAACCAGCCCCTCAGCCCTAAGGCATTCCCTTTTCCTTTTGTTAGATCAAGATCCAAGCTTATTGGGGACTATCGTTCTTCGTGTTCACGCGATGGTGGCTCGGATTATTAGCAATATATAGAGCTTAACCTCGATAGTATTCAACCAGTTACCTACAACCTGTTTTGTAACCTGTATGAGTGAAACTCTTGCGCTTATGCCGAGAATCAACCAAGCTCAAATAAAAACATGGGCGTTTCACTAAAAGCTCAACACTTTATCAAAGCCCATAAAAGAAGCATGGACTGTTTTATGACAATATTTACCGCAGCGGCTGGTCTCTCTAATCCGCACTTACAAACCTTAGTGCCACGGTTTATTAGAAAGCAGGCGTTATTTGATCCTCAATGGCAAACCTTAGAAACTCCCGACGGTGATTTCCTCGACCTTGCATGGAGCGAGGACCCGAAGGGAGATAGCCCCAATAGTGATAATAAAAGCAGAGGAGATGCGAATAATAAGCCCATTTTCGTTCTATTCCACGGTTTGGAAGGCAGCTTTGAAAGCCCTTACGCCAATGGACTGATGAATGCGTTTGCTAAAGATGGTTGGTTATCCGTGATGATGCACTTTAGAGGATGCAGCGGAAAACCGAATCGCTTGGCTCGCGCGTACCATTCAGGAGAAGTAGAAGATGCTCGTTTCTTTCTACGACACTTACACGCCCAGTTTCCCAATAACCCAAAGGTTGCGGTTGGTATATCTCTAGGCGGAAACATGCTGGCGAACTACTTGGCTGAGTATGCGGACGACCCATTACTGTCGGCGGCAACGATAGTTTCTGCTCCTTTTGATTTAGCTTGCTGCTCCAGTCGTATTGAAAGAGGCTTCTCTAGGCTCTATAAAAAATACCTGCTCAACTCACTCAAATCGAATGCCTTGAAAAAGGTTAAGCTGTTACAAGAAAAAATAGGTATCTCCGCTGAAACCATCAAAAAAATAGACAAACTGTATGAGTTTGATGAAAGGATCACTGCGCCTCTGCATGGATTTAAGAATGCTCAAGACTACTATGCTCAATGTTCAGCGCTTCCAAAACTGAATAAGATTAAGCTACCGACTCAGATCATTCATGCTAAAGACGATCCTTTCATGACTGATGATGTTATTCCAAAATTCGTACTACCAGACAATATTGATTATCGCTTGTTTCAGAAAGGTGGCCATGTGGGGTTCATTACCGGTAGCACGCTCAAGCCCAGGTTTTGGCTAGAAGAAGCATTGCCAGCCTACTATGAAAGTATCCAAGATTCGGCATAATGACCGAGCCTTTTTAAGGACTGAATGGTAGACGTCACTAGACGCAGTAATCAACACATCAATAAACCTATTTATGAACATAAAAGAGAGAAGTATTTATGATCATCCCATGGCAAGACATTGCACCAGAAACACTGGAAAACCTCATCAAAGAGTTCGTGCTGCGTGAAGGTACAGACTACGGTGATGTAGAGGTTTCATTGCAAAACAAGATTGACCAAGTGAAACATCAATTAGCCTCAGGAGAAGTCAGCATTGTGTTTTCTGAGCTCCATGAAACCGTTGATATTCAAGTCACAAAACGCTTCTAAGCTGCGCTCATAAAGGAGCCGTGTTATAGTGGTAAACGATTGCTAACAAGTAAGTTACTCAAAAGACAAGGGTTGTCATGTCCGCTAAACATCCAATTATTGCGGTGACGGGTTCATCTGGAGCCGGCACCACCACCACCTCAGAAGCCTTCCGTAAAATGTTCAATATGATGGACGTGAAGGCCGCTTGGGTTGAAGGGGATAGTTTCCATCGCTTCACTCGCCCAGAGATGGATGTCGAGATCCGTAAAGCGCGCGAGCAAGGTAAGCACATCAGCTACTTTGGTCCTCAAGCCAACGACTTTGGTGCGCTAGAAGAGTTCTTCCGTAAATACGGTAACGAAGGTACAGGTAAAGTAAGAAGCTACCTACACACCTTCGATGAAGCCGTGCCTTACAATCAAATGCCGGGCACCTTCACGCCATGGCAAGAGATCCCTGAAAACTCCGATGTGATGTTTTACGAAGGCCTGCACGGCGGTGTGGTTGATGGCGATATCAATGTTTCTCAACACGTCGACTTGCTGATCGGCATGGTACCTATCGTCAACTTAGAATGGATCCAGAAATTCGTTCGCGACACACGCGATCGTGGTCATTCTCGTGAAGCAGTAATGGACTCGATTGTTCGCTCGATGGATGATTACCTTAACTACATTACTCCTCAGTTTTCGCGTACTCACATCAACTTTCAGCGTGTTCCAACGGTAGACACATCAAACCCTCTCAACGCTAAAGGGATCCCAAGTTTAGACGAAAGCTTCGTTGTTATACGTTTGCGCGGCATCAAAAACGTCGATTTCCCTTACCTTTTAGCTATGATTGATGGCTCATTTATGTCTCGCCACAACACGCTTGTGGTACCAGGAGGGAAGATGAGTTTTGCTATGGAGCTCATTGTAAGGCCGATCCTACAACAACTCATCGAAACCGGAAAAATTGGTTAACAGAGCACCATTCTGGTTGATTACTTTTCATACCGTGATCATGTGCACAATTTTGCGTAAAAAATCGTAGCTTGGTCACGATTAAAATCAAGAAATAGTACCTGAAAAAGGATACTATTCTTAAACGAAACACAAGATAGCTTGCAGCACTCAACGAGTGCTCTTATCCTACAAGTCAATCCAGGCTTAGCTAAAATACGGAAAGCGGCAAGCATACCCTGCAGAGGAAGTGAGATATTATGGTTCTAGGTAAACCTCAAACCGATCCAACATTAGAGTGGTTCCTTTCACACTGTCATATTCATAAGTACCCTTCAAAAAGTACTTTGATTCATGCTGGTGAAAAGGCAGAAACCTTGTACTACATCGTTAAAGGTTCTGTGGCAGTTCTTATCAAAGACGAAGAAGGTAAGGAAATGATTCTTTCTTACCTAAACCAAGGCGACTTCATCGGTGAGCTTGGCTTGTTCGAAGAAGACCAAGAGCGTACAGCTTGGGTTCGTGCTAAATCTCCTTGTGAAGTAGCTGAAATTTCTTTCAAGAAATTCCGTCAACTTATCCAAGTGAACCCAGATATCCTAATGCGCCTTTCAGCGCAAATGGCAAACCGTCTACAAGTAACTAGCCAAAAGGTTGGTGACTTAGCGTTCCTTGATGTAACAGGTCGTATCGCTCAAACGCTACTAAACCTAGCGAAACAGCCAGATGCAATGACTCACCCTGACGGCATGCAAATCAAGATCACTCGTCAAGAGATTGGCCAGATCGTTGGTTGTTCTCGTGAGACCGTAGGTCGTATCTTGAAGATGCTAGAAGAGCAGAACCTAATTTCTGCACACGGTAAGACTATCGTGGTATACGGCACTCGTTAATCTCGATTAACTGAGCCAAAAATTTGAAAGCCACCAAATGCGAATTTGGTGGCTTTTTTGTTTTCTAAATATCTAGAGAACAGATGCGGGAAGCAAAGTTAGAAATCGGACTTCACTATTCTAAAGTATCTCGAAGCGAAGCGTACCCGCACCTCTAGGGCAAAGCCCGTGCTCGTATCTTTCTTTAACCGTTGGTGCTTTCAAAGATCTTGTCAGCTGATGCCGCGACAAATCCGGTATAAAGCTCACCATTGGCCATCGCATAACGCTTAGCGAACTCATAGAAGCCGCCAGGAATCATCTCATTGCCTTCAACAAATGAAGCTGGGACTTTATCTGCCATTGTTGATGATTGCTCTAATAAGACCTCTGGAGAGCCTTTCACCTCGCCGCCAGATACATTGATAGTGAATCCCGACTCATTCAGATAGTCATTCACGGCCTGCACTTCATCGAACTTATTTAACTGGTTCACACTCACCGTAAAGTGGTTTGCACCGTAACCATGAGCTGCGAGCCAAGAAGCGTATTCACTCTCTTTTGCGAGCACTTGGAAATCAGCGAAGCTCAAATCCCAAAGACGACCGCCAAACAAGAACTCATGGCCTTGAAGCTTACTTGCGTCCACTTGCTCAACCAACTTAGCAACGATCTGTTGCAAGTCACTTGAACACTCTTCTACCTTCAACTCACTAATGAACACTTTTGGTTGTTTTGGATCTGGGTGCTCGTAATGTTTAGCCACTAACTTCTTACTCTCAAACAAGTAGTCGCCACACGCTTTATAGCCTAACTCTAGGAAAGGCTTCGCTAATGTTTCAATACCCAAAGGAGCAACATTGAAAGTACGCAGTGCAATGTGATCATTAATCAGTGCTTCGTCTTCTTTCAGCAAGTGATGCACTTTCTCAGCTGATGGACAAAGCCTGTGAATGTAATCGTCCCAAAGTGATTTAAAGAGTAGATCGGGCGTCATGGTGACTCCTTGTCAGAGGTTCTAGCAAGCTAGTAATTTGGATTAGAGAGGGAGAGGCTGAGACACAGAGTCAGCAGCCATCAGCCTGTGACATACTTGTTCTATTATTATCTACCGCCCAATCTAGGTGTCGGACGTGGTGGAACAGGGAAGCGATAACACCACCTCCCTATTTCAAGCTTAACGAATGAGGCTAATACTCATTAGACTAAACTACAGCTCAATACCTGGGCTAAATGTCGCTGGCAGTTGAGTTTCGCCACCTTCCATTGAAGCCATAGGGTAAGCACAATAGTCCGCTGCATAGTAAGCACTTGGGCGTAGGTTGCCCGAAGCACCCGGGCCACCAAATGGTGCATCACCACTTGCGCCTGTTAGCTGACGGTTACGGTTAACAATACCCGCACGGATATGATCAACGAAGTATTCCCATTCAGAATCATCTGTTGATACAAGACCCGCAGACAAACCAAAACGAGTGTCGTTAGCTAGCTCAACCGCTTGCTCGAGCGATTGGTAACGAACCACTTGCAGCAATGGACCGAAGTACTCTTCATCTGGCAACTCAGCAATGTTGGTTGCATCGATAATCCCCGGAGAAACAAACGCCGCTTGACCCGCTTTTGCTTCAACTAGGCTTACACCACCTAGCGATTGCAGATTAGCTTGCGCGTCCAGAATGAACTTAGCTGCCGCTTCAGAGATTTGTGGGCCCATGAAGGGTGCTGGCTCAGCGAATGGCTGATCAACACGAATCTTCAAGGTAGCCGCAACGAGCTTATCGAGCAGTTGATCGCCGTTATCTCCAACAGGTACATACAAGCGACGTGCACATGTACAACGTTGGCCCGCACTGATGAAGGCCGACTGGATAATGGTATAAACCGTCGCGTCAGCATCACCAAATTGGTCACTGATCACCATAGGGTTGTTGCCGCCCATCTCTAGCGCCAACATCTTACCCGGTCGACCTGCGAATTGACGGTGAAGGATATGACCAGTATTAGCACTGCCCGTAAATAGCACGCCATCAAGACCTTTAGCATCAGCCAGTGCGATACCGGTTTCTTTAGCGCCTTGCACTAGGTTAATCACGCCAGCTGGAAGGCCTGCTTCTTGCCATAGTTTCATCGCAAACTCACCCGTCCAAGGTGTCTGCTCTGACGGCTTAAATACCACGGTATTACCCGATAGCAATGCCGGAACAATATGACCGTTAGGTAGGTGACCAGGGAAGTTGTAAGGACCAAATACCGCCATTACGCCTAATGGGCGATGACGAAGTACGATTTGGTTGCCTGCGGCTTCACGTGAAGCTTCACCGGTACGTTCGTGGTAAGCACGAATTGAAATAGCAATCTTGCCCTCCATTGCGCCCGCTTCAGTGCGAGTTTCCCAAATCGGTTTGCCCGTCTCTTTCGCGATGATTTGCGCGATTTCTTCGCTGTTCTCTTTAACTTTCTCAGCAAAGTTCAACACGATCGCTTCACGCTCTGCAAAGCTCAGTTTTTTCCAAACCAAGAAGGCTTCACGAGCTGCTGCTACTGCAGATTCAACCTGTGCTGGTGTCGCGCTATCACCCTGCCACACTACTTCATTGTTGTATGGGCTTACTGATGTCATGGCGTCACCTTGACCTGCCACCCACTGTCCTGCTATCCACTGAGTCATACTTCTATCCTTAAAATCTTCGACAGATAATCGCCGCTCTTATTGAGCCAACATGCGAACGAATTCGCCTTCTTTTACTTCAAGAGCGCTTGCTACTTCAGATGATAAAATCACTGTGTCGCTTGCTTGGTCATACGCACCTTTCGCGGCTACTGCGCGGAAGTTCTCAAACGAGGTATTACCAATTAGGAAGTCTTTAGAGCTAGAGTGCTCTGCAATTTGAACCTGTGCTCGAATTGAGTGACGCACAGATTCGATGTTTCTTAGATCACACTCAACCGTTGGGCCTGCATCAAAGATGTCGACATAACCACGGTTGGTGAAACCTTCACGTTCCAGCAACTTAAGTGCAGGGCGCGTATTGTCATGTACCTCTCCGATCACCGCTTGAGCTTCTTTGCTCAGTAGGTTCACGTAGATAGGTAGCTTAGGCATTAGGTCAGCAATGAAGCCTTTCTTACCAATACCGGTTAGGTAATCGGCAAGCGTGAAGTCAATCGAGAAGAAATGTTCTTGCAGCCATTGCCAGAAAGGAGAATTGCCTTCCGCATCTGATACACCACGCATCTCAGCAAAGATCGTTTTTGAGAAACGCTCTGGGTGCTCAGCCATCAGTAGGAAACGACACTTAGACATCAGTCGACCGTTTAAGCCTTTGCGGTAATCAGGACGTAAGAACAGCGTACAAATTTCGCTGCAGCCTGTGTAGTTATTACCAAACGTCAACAGCTTAACCACGTTATTCACTTTAAGGCGCTGTGAAGAGTGAACCACTTTACTGATGTGGTACGAGTAAAAAGGCACATCCCAGCCAATGGAAGCTTCGATACCCGTTGTACCAGCAACTTCGCCAGTTTCAGCGTCGAAACCCACCATTAGATAGCCTTCATCACCGGGTTCGGTCACGTCTGCTTTCGCAAAGCTGTATTCAGAATGAGTAATTCGGTTGGTTAACAGTTCTTCGTTAACCGGAAGAGATGTGAATCCGTGACCAGACTCAACCGCGCAGGTATGCAACGCATCGTAATCAGATAATTTTATTGGGCGAACAACTAGCATCAATATTCCCTCCAGATGCAAAACAGGCCCAAAACGAGAATCTTGGGCCTTTAGCAGTACGTCATGGGATCGCTCTAATGGCGATCATTCCTATGACGCCGCTCAGGCTAAACTAGCGTAGCGATTGCTTTGTCTAGTTTTGATAAACCTTCTTCAATTTCTTGTGTAGTGATAACCAGTGATGGCGTGAAACGAACCACGTTTGCACCCGCAACCAGTACCATCAAGCCTTGTTCGCCTGCTGCTACTAATACATCACGAGCACGACCTTGCCATGCTTCATTAAGTGCAGCACCTAGCAATAGGCCTTTACCGCGAACTTCACTGAATATTTGGTATTTGTCGTTAATCTTAGCTAAACCATCACGGAACATTGCTTCACGTTCTTTCACGCCAGCTAGCGTTTCAGGTTGGCTAACGACATCAACAACCGCTTCAGCAACGGCACACGCCAGTGGGTTGCCGCCGTAAGTAGAACCGTGTGTACCGACTTTTAGGTGTGTCGCGAGTTCGGTGGTCGTTAGCATTGCGCCGATTGGGAAACCGCCACCTAGTGATTTCGCTGTACTTAGGATATCAGGTGTCACACCTAGGCCTTGGTAAGCGTAAAAGTTACCCGTACGGCCATTACCTGTTTGCACTTCATCAAAGATAAGCAGCGCATTGTGTTTGTCACACAGTTCACGAACCGTGTTCACGAACTCAGATGTTGGAGAGATGATACCGCCCTCGCCTTGCAGAGGTTCCATCATGATTGCACATGTGCGATCTGAGATGTGCGCTTCTAGCGCAGCAATATCGTTGTAAGGCAGGTGAGTTACATCGCCCGGTTTAGGACCGAAGCCATCAGAGTAAGCCTCTTGACCACCCACAGTTACGGTAAAGAAAGTACGACCGTGGAAACCTTGTTTGAATGCAATGATTTCAGACTTCTCAGGACCGTGAACATCCGCTGCCCAACGACGAGCTAGCTTCAATGCTGCTTCATTCGCTTCTGCACCAGAGTTGGCAAAGAATACTTTTTCTGCAAAACATACGTCGGTTAGCTTCTTCGCTAGACGCAATGCAGGTTCGTTAGTCATGACATTACTCAGATGCCAAATCTTGTTTGCTTGCTCAGTAACTGCGTTAACCATTGCTGGGTGACAGTGACCCAAACAGCTCACAGCGATACCACCAGCAAAGTCGATATATTCTCGGCCTTGTTGGTCCCATACGCGTGCGCCTTCCCCTTTTACCGGGATCATTTCCATTGGGTTATAACAAGGCACCATCACCTCATTAAACAGACTACGTTCTACATTATTTTCCACTGTCATCGTACATTCCTTCTCGATACCGCAAGCTTCGCAAATAAGCGTAATGGTTCATAAGTGAGACAAAGATATTTTGTCTCGCCATAATCCCGCTGCAGCATTATATTTACATTTAATTAACCTTTTCAATAGTAGATTATTCTTTAGCCATCCCTTACAACCAGCTAAACGTCACTACCTATGACTATTTATGCATCAATTAATCTGTTTTATGAAGCTTTTTTTACCTAAACGTATAACCAGCAACAGCAAAGCCTTACTGGCATTGCGGTATATTGGGTTCGAGACGAAATAACGCGAATAATTTTGCATAGGCTAAAAACTTAGCCTGACGAGGGAGAAATGTTATAAAAAGTGATCGGCGTCAGAGGGATGAAGACGCGTAGCGCCCGAATTTAAACGCTTAACGGGTAATGGAATACGTTAAACTGGCTTATTTAGACGGAGAAAGAGTCAAATTTAAACACTCAGCGTGCTAGGAAGTTAGCGAGAAGCTGGTGTCCTTGCTCTGTTTTAATCGATTCAGGGTGAAATTGCACCGCATCAATCGGCAAGGTTTTGTGTTGATAACCCATGATCTCATCCATGCTGCCATCTTCAAACTCCGTCCAAGACGTCAGCTCAAAGCAGTCTGGTAGCGTGCCATTTTTCACCACGAGTGAGTGGTAACGTGTCACAGTCAGAGGGTTATTGAGACCTTGAAAAACACTCTTGCCATTGTGGCGTATTGGCGAGGTTTTACCGTGCATCACTTGTCTGGCTCTCACCACTTCACCACCAAACACTTGAGCAATGGCTTGATGACCAAGACACACACCTAAGATCGGCAACTTGCCAACGAAGTGTTCTATAACTTGCAGAGAGATTCCCGCATCATCCGGTGTACAAGGACCCGGCGAGATAACAAGGTGACTAGGATTCAGTGCTTCGATGCCCGCAATATCAATCTCATCGTTGCGTACAACTTTTACAGTTACCCCTAACTCACAGAAATACTGATACAAGTTATAGGTAAAAGAGTCGTAGTTATCGATGATAAGTAACATGGGTCGAAATCGTTTGCTAAATACTAAAGGATTGGGAGATATAGGGGCGGTATTGTGCAATACCCATAGCGAAAGGCAAGTGGAAACTGCATTTCGCCAATAATTAAGGCCAACCTAAGTTGACCTTAATTGTTTACAGATAGCGTTAAGTTATCTGAATTGGCTTACTTGTATGGCAAGCCAATCTATTTGTGATTGAGCTACTTACGACGACGCCACATTGCTAAGCCAAATAGTGACATAAGAGCACCGAAGCCAAATGAACCGCCTACTCTTAGCTCAAGAACGGCAGGATCATGATCCGATGAACGGAAGTGATCTTGGTACTTAGGTAGGTCACCTTTGTACTCTTCGTTGTAGTCAAACAACGTCGACTCACCACCATTGATGTGCCAATCGGTAGCATCGACAACCCTATCTTTCAGGCTTTCGCTGATCAGCAGGTGGTCTAGAGCGCCAACTTCATCATTGTATGAGTAGCTCCAGCTGTCTGGGTGCTTTTGAGCCACAACATTGATATAACCGTAGTTCTTCGTAATCACCGCACCGCTATCACCAAACTGCTCAACACCATCAATGTAGGTATTACGAGCTGCTTTGATCTGCTTGCCGTATTTCTCTTCCGAGTAATCGGTTAGCACCAGCATTGGATCTTCCATGCCGTACGAGTTCATATCACCCAGGATCACTTTGTGACCTTTGATGCCATCGAGCACTTCACCTAATGCAACCGCCGCAGCAACACGGAAGTTCTCACATGAACCTTGCTTATCGGCATCAACGCCGCCTTGGCCGCCCTGCTCAATCGGAGCAGCATCTTCCCAACACTTAGAGCCTTTCGATTTAAAGTGGTTGATCGCTACGGTGAGTTTCTCTTTGGTGCCTTTAACTTTAAAGGTTGGCGCCAATGAGTCACGTTGGTAGTTCTTACCGTCTTCAATCACCTTGCCTGAATCGTCTAACACCTCTGGTGCTTGTTGGCTTGGCATCGCGATAACACGGCTGTCTTTAAGCTTAACCACCTTCTTACGGTAGATAACACCCGTTGTGATAACGTCAGTACCAATAGAGTCCATCTCGTCGGTTACGCCGTCTTCGTTCGAGTCGACAGCCACAAAGGTATAACGGTCTTTCTTACGCTCAATGCGATCATTCAGTTGGTTTACAAGTTGCTGAATGGCAGAGCCTTCACCAAAGCCATTGTTCTCAATTTCCATCAAGCCAATGATGTCTGCATCTAAGCGAAGAATCGCGTTCACAATCTTCTCTTGCTGCATCTCAAACTCAGTGATGGTGTTCGCGCCACGGTTATTGCCGTGCTGATTCGCGTCGCCACCAAATGGAGAGTTGAAGTAGTTCAATACGTTGAAGGTCGCAATACGTAGGTCGCCTTCATCCATGTCTGGTTTGTCGGTACGCGGATCGTTACGCACATAGTTTTCAGCCGAGATCTGGTTAGTCGCAATTAAACGGTACTCACCGTAGCTGTAAGTCAGCACGCCTTCTAGGCCAACAATGGTGTCATCAATGCGGATGTAATCTTCTGTTGAACCATCTTGGTCGATATCAGTGCGGCCAAAATCTGGGTAGAAAGGGACTTGTCCATCAGCCGCTTTTTGATCGGTTTCAACGAAAAGACGGCGGTCTGCGTTGTCTTCAGTTTGCTGCTTCGCTTCGTCAGATCCCGCGGCGAAAAGCTGGTTCGGCTGCATGTTAATACGCTCATGCGCCAGTACCATGTTGTTACGACGACCTGCGTAGTCATAACCAAAGGTACGCGTCACACGCATATCAAGCGCTTCGGTTGTTTTCACCAACATGCCTTCGTAGCGTTCAAGCGTTGCAGCGAAGTTCTCGTCACTGTCTAGCACTTCAATCGCCGTCGCTTCAGGGGATTGCTGTTCGCCCTGCTTTAGCCATTGGTTGTTTTCAACTTTAAGCTGAGTGTGGCTGTAGTATTCTTGAACCTTACCTTTCACACACACCACATCACCCGCAACTAAATCTGAGCTTGACTGGTTAGTGTGAATAAATAGACCCTCAGAAGTGCTTGAGTTGAAGTCATCCTCAAGTGCTTGCAGGTAGAAGCCTTTGGTTAGGCCAGTAGTCACTGCGCTAACTACACCTTTTACGAAGTATTCATCGTCGGTGATGTACGGGTAGCCATCGATGAACGGTGATGTTGCACCTTCGCCTTGGATCTCTTGAATGGTGGTAAATACCGGGTCTGAGCCATCTTCTGTACAAGTAAAGGCTTCTGGCAGCTCAACACTGTCTAGTGAACCTAGCCCTTCAATACTGTCTTTTGGTAGCGATACCCATTGTGAAGCATCAAACGTCGCAGAAGGTGTTTGTGTCGCACGAACCAAAGTAACATCTTTGCCCCAGTCCACATCGCCCATCAAACCAACAACATCATGCACCGAACCATCTGCATTCAAGATAGCTAGCGGGTCGTCACCATTATGATTAGCCAATGAAGCATTTAGAATGTCAGCGACCGCCTTAATCTCATCACTAGCACTGGTATGAGCAACAACAAGCACCTCACCGGGCGCTAAAACGTGGCCATCTAAAGGTAAAGTGGCGCCCCATGATCCGTTGCCATTGGCAGACTTCGCCAGTGAGTAACCATCTAAGTTAATGCTGCTATCGCCGTTATTGGCGATCTCAACCGCTTTGTTGTAGCTGCCGCCTTCCACATATTGTGAAATAAACAAATCAGCGTGTGCGCTTGTGGTTAACAAGCTACCAATTGCCACTGCTAGCAATGAAGGTTTGTGTAAAAGAGCCATCCGTTTCACCTGAGTTCATCGAGTTATAGTCACTGCCATCTATGGGCAGTCATGTATTTTGTGGTAACTATCAGGTTTATTTATGAAAGGAATAAGTCAGTTGGCAAGAAAATGAGGAACTTATCACTTTGGAAGCATCAATTGTTTGGCACGTTATATATTTCCAACATATATAGAAACGAGTGTAATTTTATAAAGCTTGAGGGTACCAAATAAGATCATCTGCACAGCATTACAGCGATGGATATGCTAGCTAAATACTGGGTAAATTATCAATTCAAACAAGGGGGTTTCGAGGAAGGCAAATGGAATGGGCATGAAAAAGCCCAAAGTAAACAACAGCTACTTTGGGCTCAAATTCTCAAGCGAGTTGTGTTAGTTCACCCTATGGGCGAGTAACAAAACCTACTGCTTCGTATGCTTTTTTCAGTGTCACTGCAGCACGTTCAGAGGCTTTTTCAGCACCGGCTTTCATTACTGCGTCCATGTAGGCACGGTCAGCACGGATACGGTGATATTCAGCTTGAATCGGCTCAAGCATCTCAACCAATGCTGCGCCTACGTCTTTCTTGAACGGACCGTACATTTCAACGCCTTGGTACTGCGCTTCGATCTCTTCGAACGTTTTACCTGTCGCTGCAGAGTACAGACCCATTAGGTTAGAGATACCCGCTTTGTTTTCCCAATCGTGAGCAATGCGTGGTGGTGTTTCTGCATCGGTTTGCGCTTTGTTGATCTTCTTGATGATCGACTTAGGTTCTTCTAGCAAAGTAATCACGTTCTTACGGTTGTCGTCTGACTTAGACATCTTCTTCGTCGCATCTTGCAGGCTCATTACACGTGCATTCACTGTTGGAATGTAAGGTTCTGGTACTTGGAAGATTGGCGTTTCAGGACCGTAGATGTTGTTGAAGCGAGTTGCGATATCACGCGCTAACTCTAAGTGTTGTTTCTGGTCGCTACCTACAGGCACTTGATGAGCACCGTAAAGCAGGATGTCTGCAGCCATCAACACTGGGTAGTCGTATAGGCCTACGTTTACGTCATTTGAGTGACGTGCAGACTTATCTTTAAACTGAGTCATACGGCTCAGTTCACCCATTTGTGTGTAACAGTTAAGAAGCCAACCAAGTTGAGCATGCTCTGGTACGTGTGACTGAACAAATAGCGTGCTCTTCTTTGGATCAACACCGACAGCAAGACAGATTGCTAGTGCGTCTAGAGTCGCTTCATGCAGTGCTTTCGGATCTTGGCGAACCGTAATTGCGTGAAGGTCTACAACACAGTATTGGCAATCGTAATCATCTTGCATCTGTTGCCATTGACGTAGAGCACCCAAGTAGTTACCGATACTTAGTTCACCAGATGGTTGAACACCACTCAATACGATGGGCTTGCTCATGGTTTTAATTCCTTTGCTTATTCGCTAAGTTTATTGAACGCTTAGCTTCTTAACTTAAATATAGAAAAGCCGCACAGCTCTTCTGTACGGCTCATCCAGTGTACTCATTGATAAGTATTTTGCTAGTAGGTTAGCTAACTTTTGTCCGCTTTATGCTGAAACTAGAACGACATCTAGTAATTGCGCGACGTTATCCGCGACATAGTCAGGGTTTGATGCTGAAATCGGCTCGCCGTGGTTATAACCGTAAGTCAGACCAAACGAGTGACAACCTGCATTCTTAGCCGCTTTAATGTCGTTGCTTGAATCGCCAACCATCAACATCTCTTCCGCTTTTACATTGTGCTTTTCTAGCAACCAGTTCAGAGCGACTGGGTTCGGTTTTTTCTCTGGGAAAGAGTCGCCACCCAACACATCAACAAAGTACTTATCAATACCGTGTTGCGCCAGTACGTCTGGTACAAACTTCGATGGCTTGTTGGTAACCAGCGCCATAGTGAAGCCGGCTTTATCCAGCTCAGCCAGCGTCTCTTTAACCGATGGGTAAAGGTGACTTAGCTTGTGACCGCCCTGCTCATAGAAATCATCAAACAGGATGCGCGCTTTTTTCAGGAGCTCTGGCTCTAGGCTTGGGTCAACCGTCAAGTTACGGCTGAGTGAACGTCCGATAAGAACATCAGCACCATTACCTACGTAGTCGCGAACTTGTTCTTCGCTCACAGAAGGGAAACCCAACTCCTGACAAGCTTGGTCAGCAGCAACGGCCAAATCAGGCACGCTGTCTAACAAGGTTCCATCCAAATCAAAGGCGATCAGTTTTATTGAGCTTAATGACATCTTACTTTCCTATTTATTATATTCGTCTTATGAGTTGAGCGATAAGACGTAAAAAAGGGGCAAATTAGCCCCTTAATATTCAATCTATCTGTAGTTTTACGATTATGCGTTTACTTTTGCAAGCTCTGCACGCATCTCATCAATCACTTCTTTGTAATCCGGTTGATTGAAGATAGCTGAACCCGCAACGAACATATCTGCGCCCGCTTCTGCGATTTCACGGATGTTATCAACCTTCACGCCGCCATCAATCTCAAGGCGAATGTCACGGCCTGACTCATCAATCAGCTTACGAACAGCACGTAGTTTATCTAGCGTGTGAGGAATGAAAGATTGACCGCCGAAGCCTGGGTTCACAGACATCAGTAGAATCATGTCTACTTTGTCTAGGATGTAATCTAAGCAAGAAAGCGGCGTTGCAGGGTTAAGAACCACACCCGCTTTACAGCCGTGCTCTTTGATTAGCTGTAGAGTGCGATCGATGTGCTCTGAAGCTTCAACGTGGAAGGTAATCATTGATGCGCCGGCTTTAGCAAACTCAGGCACGATGCTGTCTACTGGCTTAACCATAAGGTGAACATCGATAGGAGCCGTAATACCGTAGTCGCGCAGCGCTTTACAGATAGGCGCGCCAAAAGTCAGGTTAGGTACGTAGTGGTTGTCCATCACATCGAAGTGCACAACATCAGCACCAGCTGCGAGTACTTTTTCTACGTCTTCACCAAGACGAGCAAAATCTGCAGACAAAATCGATGGAGCGATTAGAAAATCTTTCATACCAAACCTCTTAAGAGTGAGTAAATTGCGAATATCACCGCCTTGTGACATCTCATATACAAATACAAGACTCAATTCCAAGACTATTTGGTGTGCAATTCTACCTAAGCAACTAAGCAGATCCTAGCAGTTCGAAAGATTAGTTTATGAAAGTACCCGTTGGTCACTCAATTTAATGAGTTCGAGGGTTATGTTGGCCGCTACAATTCTTCTGAAGCGTGTTGCTGGTTTTTCTCTTTATGAAAAAGTGCCAGTAACTCATCGACTTTATTGCGCCCTGCGCCATTACGGCTAATGGTGCGCTTAACCTTGACCACGTTCAGTTCTGCACCATGGTATAAACGGCGCGTTAAGGTGGTGTCATGGTTTGAGATCAAGACAGGGATGCCTCGTTCCATCGCTGCTTTTTCAGCAACATCCGCCAGTGCAGCTTGGTCATCTAAGCTAAAGCCATTACCTGCGTAAGAGGTAAAGTTTGCCGTGTTCGACAGTGGTGCGTATGGAGGATCGCAGTAAACCACACAGCCTTTGCGCGCGCGGCTAAAGGTTTCATGGTATCCCTCACAGACGAAGGTGGCTTTTTTCGCTTTCTCGGCAAAAAATTCCAGCTCAGCTTCTGGGAAGTAAGGTTTTTTATAAGAACCAAATGGAACGTTAAAACCGCCCTTCTTGTTGTAACGACATAGGCCATTGAAGCCAAATCGGTTCATATACAAGAAAGCCAATGAACGATACATGACGTTATCTGTACCATTGAACTCAGCGCGAATATCTAAGAAGGCTTCTTTACGGTTGTTCTCAGGACAGAACCAGCGCTTCGCTTCCGTGATATAAGTTTCAGGATCGGTTTTAAGCAGGTTGTACAGGTTGATAAGATCGGGATTGATATCTGCAAGCAGGTACTGTTCAAAGTCAGTATTCAGAAATACTGAGCCGGCACCGACAAACGGTTCTACCAATTTACGAGCAGGTGGCAGGTGACGTTGGATGTCTTCAACTAGGCCATATTTACCACCAGCCCATTTTAGAAAGGCACGCTGCTTTTTCATTTACTGCTCTATCTATCAACTCAAAAATAAGGCTGCGGAATGTAACATATTTTGAGGCTAAGCTCAGGGTTATTTCGCACGTTCTATCTCTCGATGCACTTGATTCATCGATTTTGCCCAAGGTTCCAACTGTTGAAGGGGTTTTGATAACGCACTTACCGCGTCTCTCGCCACTTGAATCGTTGGGTAATCTTGATAAGTGATAATAAACCACTTGGTGTCGTTGCGAAGTGTTGGGTAAATACGAACCTTGTTCTCAAGGTCATACTCTTCAATGAAAGACTGTACGTCGTCCAATGAGGTCATCGCACTCAACTGCAAAGTATAAGCTCGCGGAGAGATAGCTTGTAACTCTTCGCGAGAAAATGAGAATGTAATTTTCTTAGTCGGTGGCGTGGACTGTGTTAGGTCTGTTGCTTCATCGGCTGAAGGCTGTGACTCCACTTTGTCTGCATCTGATTGCGAACTCACCGCGGCACCTGTGTTTTCTTCAACAGCAGCATCAATCGCACTGGTATCGGCACTTTCAGGTTTATCATCAAGCAAGGCATCAACCACATCAGAGGTGATTACGACACGCTGCTGATCTTGTTCGACTTCTCCAACACTCGCGGTATCTTCAACGACAGTCGGTGGCAAAGATGAGCTGTCGTCATCAGCACCTTGATAACTCATGTCAGCTTCGGCTTCAGAATCGTCCATTCCGTCGATTCCAGCTTGCTCGGTACCACTTTCCACTTCAAAAGTTGGGATAGCTGTCTGTTCAATCGGAGCGATAAGAGATTGCGCTTTATCGTCAGGGGTTGGTTGACTGAACATCCACCAATAACCACCACCAATTAAAATCAACAGCAAGGCCACCACAATCGCGATATTGATGGGTGAGCCAATAATTGAGCGAATAATAATCCTTTTTTCCACTTTCAATTCTCCTAAAGCCATTAACTCACCGGGCAGAGGTTGCGCTTTATTAAACGCACGTCGCACGCAAGTTTCAGACTCATCATCAACATATCGAATCACCAGTGATTCAAAGAAATGTTCAGCTTCTGGTTGCGAAAGGTCATCGATCTCAAGATCGATAGGTTTGTGTTGTTGACCGTAGCTCAAACGCGTTAATAACGTATCTAAGTGGCCAGGTTCCGAGAAGAGAACGATATTGATCGTCCATTGAGGGTTTGATTGAGCTTCCAGTACCAACATCCATAATTCGGATACCAATAGCTCAGAAAGTCGTTGGGCATCATCAACGACGATAACCACATTACACGGTTCTCCATCCAGTAACCTTGTTAGGCTATCCGATAAAGAATCATGTTGATTAAACAGGGGATCAGAAACAATTTGGCTAAGAATGAGCGCACGGCGTTGTTGATCGTCTTGGCTTGGATGACAAAGCAGTAAACACTGATTTTTTTCTGTCGACCATGCTTCAAGATAACGCTGAGCCAACCAAGATCGGCCAGAGCCAGCTTTGCCCGCCACCGTCACAAGGTTTGAACCAAAGTTAGTCAAAAGCTGTAAGCGCTCTAGCAGCTCAACTTGAGATTCTAACTCTAATACTCTTAATTCATGAGCCAAACTCATTGGGGATCCCTACTGATAAGATCGATCAGTAAAACGCTTCAGTTGCCTAGAGTTTAGCTAGGCAACCTCACAACCAAATTTAAAGAGTACGGCAGAAATCGATCGCTTGTTTAATGATGTCTTGAGGCACATCAGCAACCACTTCAGCAGTACCAATACTTGTTGGTAATACCAAACGCAACTGACCAGACAGCACTTTTTTATCGCGCATCATGTGCTTCATAAAGTCTTCAAAAGACATGCTTTCTGGCGTATGGATTGGTAGTTTCGCATTCTTGAGTATAGAAATAATTCGCTCAAGTTGCTGCTGAGAGATCAGTCCCTGTAATTGAGCTGTTTTAGCTGCCATTACAGTGCCTGACGACACAGCTTCACCATGTAGCCAATTACCATAGCCTAGTTCTGCTTCAATCGCATGACCAAATGTATGACCTAGGTTCAATAACGCTCTGATTCCTGACTCTTTTTCATCTAGAGCCACCACTTCAGCCTTAATTGCACAACAACGAGCAATCGCGGTAATCAGTGCTTCTTCATCAAGTTGATAAAGTTTCTCTAGATTCTGCTCCAACCAATCAAAGAAGGCTTCATCGTAAATGATGCCGTATTTGATCACCTCAGCAATGCCCGCTGCAAACTCACGCTCTGGAAGCGTTGATAAACAGTTGGTATCGATGATCACAGATTTCGGTTGGTAAAAAGCGCCGATCATATTCTTACCAAGAGGATGGTTTACTGCGGTTTTACCACCAACAGAAGAGTCCACTTGAGAAAGAAGGGTCGTCGGGATTTGAATGAAATCAATACCGCGCTGGTAACAAGAGGCAGCAAAACCGACCAAGTCACCGATAACACCACCTCCTAAAGCAATCACCACCACATCGCGGCTGTAATTTCCTTCAAGCATGTAGCTCATCACTGAATTGAACGTTTCAAGGGTTTTGTACTGTTCACCGTCTGGCAGCTCGAGAAGAGATGTCTGACAGCCGACTTGATCCAATAGCGATAAAATTTTATCAGCATAAAGAGGCGCTACTGTCACATTACTGATAACAACAACTTTCTGCTTACCTGATAAAAAAGAAAGGTACGCCGGGTCTTCAAATAACCCGGCGCCAATAGAGATAGGGTAGCTACGCTCAGCTAGATTGACCGTAATCCGTTCCATGGGTTTGCTCTCCGAAAAAATGAACTTAACGTTCTTCTAGCATTTTTACGATCTGGTTGGCTACCACTTTTGCACTTTGGTCGTCAGTACGAACTGTGTAGTCCGCCACTTCTTCGTATAGTGCGTTGCGAGATACAGCTAGATCTTCTAGCACATCACGCGGGTTGTCTGTTTGAAGTAGAGGGCGTTTCTTGTCGCGGTTAGTGCGAGCAAGTTGCTTTTCAATTGTTGTCTCTAGGTATACAACAATGCCTCGTGCAGATAGACGGTTACGGTTTTCTTTGCTCAACACTGAACCACCACCTGTCGCAAGAACAATACCTTGTTCTTCTGTCAGATCATTGATTACAGATTCTTCGCGCTTACGGAAACCTTCTTCGCCCTCAACATCAAAAACCCATGCGATGTCTGCGCCAGTGCGCTCTTCGATCACAGTGTCAGAGTCTAGAAACTCCATATGAAGTTGGGAAGCTAGGTGTCTACCAATTGTACTTTTGCCGGCGCCCATTGGGCCAACAAGAAAAATATTGCGTTTCTCAGCCATGTTTTTAGCAGTAATTTACAACGTTAATTCAATGACATCGCCACAAGGTAGGTCAGTACAAGTACTGAAATTAAAAGGCCCGTGGCACCGATTCCTCACAGATAATTCGTGATAAGACCCGAAATTATCAAGGTTAGGTGCCACTAATGCAACTTTATTTTTAATCTAATTGTTCATTACTGAATCACAACTTTGGGTGTGACAAAAATAAGTAGTTCACTTTTACCCACATTTTCATAGCTGCGACGGAACAATGCGCCCAAAACTGGCAGGTCCCCCAACAGAGGAACTTTATCCACTGTACTGCTCACGCTGTGCTGAAATATCCCGCCAAGCACGACAGTTTCACCATTATTAACAAGCACTTGCGTACCTATTCTTTGCGTATCAATGGCGACCGCTTCACCGGTTCCAGTTTTTACCACTTGCCCTGGCCTATCTTGAGTCACGCTCAAATCCAATACCAAACGATTGTCGGGTGTGATCTGCGGTGTCACCTTAAGACTCAACACGGCTTTCTTAAATGCAACCGACGTAGCGCCACTTGAAGATGACTCTAAGTAAGGAATTTCAGTACCTTGCTCAATATAAGCCGGCTTTTTATTGGTGGTGATTAAGCGTGGACTAGAAATGATTTCAGCTTTTGACTCTTGTTGCAGTGCCGACAGTTCAAGATCGAGTAAGGTATCTGAACCCAGTTTGGCCACCTGAAACGCAATACTCGAGGCGTTCGGCGATGTTGCCCCTAAATTGACGTTGAGATAGTCATCAATCACGCTGCTGCCGCTATCGTCGTCATACGGCGTAATCGCTGATGGGTGGTTACCTTCGATTGAGCCACCAACGGTGAAGCTTCCGTTGGTTGAGGAAACGCCCCAGCGCACGCCAAGCTCATCAAGATTACCCTCAGTAACCGTGACAATACGTGCCTCTATCTGTACCTGCTTCACGGGAATGTCTAACGATTCAATGATGCCTCGGATCACGGCAATGTTTTCTTCCAATTCACGAATGAGCAGTGAGTTGGTGCGCTCATCAATGGTAATCGAACCACGATCGGACAACATGCTGACCGCACCTTCACCTCCAATCATGTCAGCGATGTCGGTGGCTTTAGCAAAGTTAATCTTGATGATTTCCGATTTAAGCTCCCCTAACTCCTCTTCTAAGCGCGATTTCTCTAACGCTTGTTGCTCTCGAAGGTCGAGCTCCGCTTTCGGCGCGACCAAGATAACATTGCCATCAACACGCTTATCCAAGCCTTTAACTTGCAAGATAATGTCGAGAACTTGCTGCCAAGGTACGCCATCTAAGCGTAACGTCAGGTTTCCGGCTACCGAATCAGACACCACGAGATTGAAGTCGTTGTAATCGGCAATCAGTTGCAGGACATTTCGTACCGGGATATCCTGGAAGTTAATCGATATCAGCTTGCCCTCTTTCTCTAGAACGCTTTTTTCTTTGGTCGCTTCATCGAGCACCGGTTTGCTGATCACCACCTCAATAAAGCGCCCCTTTAGGTTGTATTCATACTGATAGTCATTGCTAATCGTCGCTAGAAGCCGAGTGCTTGGTGTCTCTTTATAGACTTCAATGCCTTCAACCAAGGTAGCGAAATCCTTCACATCCAGCAGGTAGAGCTTGTCATCATCAACTTGAGTATTGATTAGCTCGATACTTAACCCTTCCTGAGCTCGTTGAACATCCACCACTGCTGTGCTGGTCGCCAGCTCAATAATGATGACGGCGTCTTTATCCTTATTGACCCTAAAATCAATATTCTCCAATTTGTTCGGTAAGCTCTCGGCATGGCTGAGCACGCTAACAACCAACATCACAGACACAGCAAAACCTTGTAGAGCCTTGCTCACTAATCCACTTATTCCTTCAATCATATTTACATCTCATATCCACATCATGTGACATTGGTTTACTTCAGAGCCAGCCTAACGTTGCGCTTATGCCAACAACCTAAGCCATCTGGAAGAGTTTCATTAATCTGAACGTATTGGCTCGTCACCTTAGTAACTCGGCCATTGTTTAAGCCGATAAACTGGCCTTTCTTGACGTTTACCACGTTGCCTTTGGGTGTTTGCACTAAGCCAAACACGCTTGAGCCACTGCCCATCACGCCTCTTAAACGAAGCTTACTCAGCGGGTACTTCTCTAACTTGCCATTACGAGAACGGGCGCTGGGTTGCCAACAGTCTTTCTTAACCAAGGGTTGGTTTTGCACAATGGCTTCTTTAGGCAGTTCAAAGGGAGGACGCAAAGATCGGCGCTGATAAGTCGCCGCCGTGAATTCAGTTGCTGGGACAAGTTGCTCGACATCTTTTCTCGCCTTGGCTTCAACCTGCGCCACAAAATCTTGCAGTGAGTCTTGATTAGCTTTGCAGCCTGACAACGCAAGCATCAATACGATTGAGTAAAACGCGCTATTGGGTTTCATCATTAACCTCCGATTTAAACTGGTAGGTATAAGCTCGAACCCTAAAGTGCAGCGTGCTACTTTCTTGACTGACTCGCTGCCAATTCACATCATCAAAGCTAATAATACGCGGCAGCTTGGCGATGGCAGCAGAGAAGTCACCAATCTCGTGATAGTCACCTGTCAGCTCTATATTGAGAGGCAATCGATAGAGAAACTCCTTATTCTGCTTTTGCCCCCAATCGATTCGTGTGAAGGTCAGCGAGTTATCCAAGCCGAGCTCATTCACGGAGGCCAACATGCTCGCTAACTCCTTTTGAACGGGCAGCTGCTCTAATAGATAATCGTAGCGACTAGTTAGCTCATCCAACTGGCTCTGCAACTTAGGCAAGGCTGCAACCTTATTCGCCTTTATCCTCAAGGTCGTTTTTAAGGTCTGCTCCTGTTGCTTCATCTGTTTCAGTTCCTCGTCGAGCGGCAGCAGATACAGCCAAGTGCCAACACCTTGGATTAACACCATCAACACCAGAATCACGAGAAGCTGAGGCAACAATGGCCATTCGGTGATCTCATCAACATCGAGATCTTGCAAGCTCATCCTGTTTTGCCTACTAATCCTATTTTGAAGGTTAGCCATGATGCGCCCCCTTATCTTTTCTGCTCGCGGTTGTGTTTTCTAAAGACACAGGGCTAAACACAAAAGAGACCTTGAAGGTCTGAAACTCTTTATTGAAGCGCTTGCGGTTATGAACGATAGAGTGCATCTCAACCCCTTCCAGAGAATCAGATCGTTCTAAGTTGTCCAACATAGTGGCGAGACGAGCCGTACTGTCGCTGATGCCCGACATCTCTATCTCCTGACCATTCATCTTTATCTTGTCGACATACACGCCCTCAGGGATAAGCTCCGGCATCAAGTTCATGAAGTCGGTGGTCTTATTGCGGCCAAGCTGTAAAGACTCCACTACATCCAGTCGAGTCAGAATGGCTTTGTGCTCTTGCTCGGCGACTTTCAGTGACTGAATTTGTCGATCAAGCTCAGCGATGTATTGATTGAGATAATTAAGGCGCGCTTGCTGCTTGGCTTGTTGGTCGTGAAAGTAGTTACCGACCGCCCATTGCCCACCAAGCGCAATGATGACGCCAAGAATGACCAGATGGATAAAACGCTTCTTGTGCTGAGCACGAATCTCATCACGCCACGGCAGCAGGTTAATTTGATGCAACATGCTTCTCTCCCTGCCACTTGAGCCCACTCATCGCCATACCCGCCGCGATACCAAAGTGTTGCCAGTCAATCGGCAGTCGGCGTCTCTTGGCGACCTTATTCTCAAACAGAGACAAAGGATTCAATGACTCACAGCTCAACTGAAAATGGCGTTCTAGCTCTTCGGTTACCATAGGGATGCTGGCGCCCTCGCCCATCAACCAAATCCCTGAGATAGGTTGCTGCGCATTTCCCGATGAATAGAGCTGCAACTGACGCTTGAGCTTTTCGATCAAATTGACAATAAATCGGTGGGTATCTTCAGCCGTGCCGAACACGCCTTCTATATCACTCGGGTTATCCGAGCTGCGAAGATCTTGCGTACCAAAGGCGATATCTTTATAGAAAGGTGCTGAACTCTGCGGGATAACCCCTAGCGAGGTTTGGTCGATTCCAACATCCACTAGCAACCAGTTTTTCTTATCGGGATACAGGCGCGAGGCCAATTGCCAGATATTAAGTAGCCCATGCGCCTGTGTATCCACCACCACAGGTTTGAAGCCAGCCTTGGTTAATGCATCCGCTCGGCTATCCACAACTTCTTTACGAGTGGCGTATACCTGATAACTGCTTGTCGAACCTTTACCAAATCGTTTGTCTTCCAGCTTTACAAAATCTAAACTCAGCTCCTCGATAGGGAAGGGAGATTGATGGGCGAAGGTTTGATAGATAGAAAACTCTTTTTCTCTGTCTTCTAACTCACTCTCTATTTGCAGTACTTTGCTGATCACCGTGTTATCAGGTACCGAAATGGCGACGTTGCGACAGCCAAAAGGCAGTCCTTTCCTAAGTTCTTTAAGTTTCTTAACAGTTTTCTGATACTCCAAAGTATGGTTAGCTGTAAAAATGTCGTCCGAAATCGGCAGCTCTTTGTATCCCACTAGGGCATACAACTCCCCCACGGGTTTTAGTACCACGGCTTTGATGCTGTGATGATTTATATCTATACCTGTAATTAATGATGAACCCATGTGACCTAGCTCCTGAAGTGCCAAGCATTTCGTTGATTATCTAGGGGTTGTGATTATTAGTTAAATAAGCGTTAATAAACGAAAGCTAAGTTTTTAGCCTAGAGTACAAGGGTTTGCTGCTTATCAGCCTTAACTAATCAGGGATTATCCGGTGAAGTTCATAAAGCGATTATTCATATTTACATTGATTTGCATGATTCTTGGAGTCAGTACAATTTTCGGGTTTTATTTTTACGTAAAACCAGAGTTGCCTGATGTTGCCACTTTGCGCGACGTAGAACTCCAAACGCCGATGCAAGTCTTCAGTCAAGACGGTAAGCTGATCTCTCAATTTGGTGAAAAGCGTCGTAATCCAGTCACTTATGACGAGATTCCTCGCCACTTAGTTGAGGCTCTGATTGCCACCGAAGATAGCCGTTTCTATGAACACCCAGGTATTGACCCAATCGGTATCACACGTGCAGCACTCGTGGTTGCAATGTCGGGTTCAGCCAAACAAGGTGCTAGTACCATTACTCAGCAGCTTGCGCGTAACTTCTTCTTATCTAATGAGAAAAAGATTATGCGTAAGATCAAAGAGATCTTCATTGCGATCCACATTGAGCAACTTCTTAGTAAAGAAGAGATCATGGAGCTTTACGTCAACAAGATCTTCCTTGGTCACCGTTCGTATGGTTTTGGCGCGGCAGCACGTGTTTACTTCGGTAAAGATCTTCCTGATCTCACGCTGAGTGAAATTGCGACCCTTGCGGGTATGCCAAAAGCACCTTCGACAATGAACCCTATTTACTCTGTTGAGCGCGCGACTAACCGTCGTAACGTTGTATTGCGTCGTATGTTAGACGAGAAATACATCACTCAAGCAGAGTTCGATGACGCTCGTAGCGAAGAGCTTATCTCGAAATACCACGGTGCAGAGATCGAACTGAGCGCGCCATATGTTGCTGAAGTTGCACGTGCTTGGATGGTGGAACGCTATGGTGAAGAAGCTTATACATCAGGCATGAAGGTCTACACGACCGTTGATTCGAAACTGCAAAAAGCAGCGAACCAAGCCGCAATTAAGAACCTACTTGGCTACGATGAGCGTCACGGCTACCGTGGTGCTGAAAAAGTATTGTGGCAGACTGCGCAATCAGCGTGGGATCAAGGACAAATCGTTAAACACCTTAAGTCTCAACCAACCTATGGTGACCTAGTCCCTGCTGTTGTTACCGCGGTTGATTCGAAAAGTGCTCAAATTTGGGTTAAGAACCAAGGTGAAGGCACTATCGAATGGCAAGGCATGAACTGGGCGCGTAAATTCCTAACGGATAACCGCCAAGGACCAGCGCCTTCTCAAGCGAAAGAAATTCTGGCGGTTGGTGAACAAATCTGGGTTCGCCATGAAGCCGTTACCGGCGATGAAGTCTCTGAAGAGCCGACAGAAGAGTCAGCGACTGCAGAATCAGAAACACCGATTGTATGGCGACTAAGCCAAGTACCGAATGCGAACACAGCATTTGTTGCAATGAACCCGAACAACGGCGCGGTATTGTCGATGGTCGGTGGCTTTAACTTTGTCCACAACAAGTTCAACCGTGCAACGCAATCTATTCGTCAGGTGGGTTCTGGTATCAAACCCTTTATCTACTCAGCAGCGATTGAGAAAGGCTTAACGCTAGCCTCACTGATCAACGATGCACCGATTAACCAATGGGATAAGAGCCAAGGCACAGCATGGCGACCAAAGAACTCGCCACCGACTTATGTGGGTCCAACTCGTCTACGTATTGGCTTAGCTCAGTCTAAAAACGTAATGGCGGTACGTGTACTACGCGAAGTAGGCCTGGATGATACTCGTAACTACCTTACTCGATTTGGTTTTGATATTGACGAAGTACCGCGCTCTGAAACTATTGCGCTAGGTGCTGGTAGCTTAACGCCAATGAAAGTAGCGCAAGGTTACTCGGTATTCGCTAACGGTGGTTACTACGTTGAACCTTTCTACATCAGCCGCGTTGAGACTCCATTTGGCGAGACTGAGTTTGAAGCGACACCAAAAGTCGTCTGTAAAGAAGATTGCAAACAGACCATCACAGCCGATCCAATGGCGGATGAGTTTGCAGAGCAAGACGTGGATGCGAAAGTTCAATACGCACCTCAAGTTATCTCTGAGCAGAACGCATTCCTAGTTCGTGAAATGATGTACAGCAACATCTGGGGCGGCGGTGATTGGAGTGCGGGTACAGGTTGGAACGGTACAGGTTGGCGTGCACAACCACTGAAACGTCGTGATATTGGCGGCAAAACCGGTACGACTAACGACTCGAAAGATACTTGGTACAGCGGCTACGGCCCTGGCATGGTTGCAACGGTATGGGTTGGTTTTGATAACCACAACCGCAACCTAGGCAGAACCAAAGCGAACTCAAACCTTGGTAAGAACCAAATTACGGGTGCAGAAGCTGGCGCGAAAACAGCAGAACCTGCATGGGTTGATTTTATGGGTACTGCGTTAGCGGGTGTTCCTGCTGAACGTAAAGAGATTCCGGAGAACATCGTTCGTGTTCGTATCGACCGTGAAACTGGCTTATTGACTAATAAGTTCGATAGCTCATCAATGTTCGAGTACTTCGAGAAAGGCACTGAGCCAACCGAGTACATCACAGAACGTTTCAATGACGACATCTACTCAACCTCATCAGGTGAAGCAGTGGAAGAACTGTTCTAACTAGGGTTTGTTGAACCTAGTAACATGAACCAATAAAAAGGGTTGATATGCATTCATATCAACCCTTTTTTTATATCTATATCTGACCAGACTAGGCTCTAAACTCAAGCGCTAAGCCGTCTTTTCCAGTTGAGTGCGAATCGTCTCAGCCAATTGCTCAAAGCGACCTTTCAATGGAGAACCCGGACGGTAAGCCACGACAATTCTACGTGAAGGCGTTGGATTCACCGCAGGTACGTAACACACACCATCTTTCTGCTTCTCTTTCGGCACCGATAGCTGAGGAAGCAAGGTAATACCCGCCCCCGCCGCAACCATGTTACGCAGCGTTTCTAAGCTAGTCGCCTTAAAGCGCTCATCATCTTTGGCGCCCGCAGCAAAACAGAAACCCAAGGCTTGGTCTCTTAAACAGTGGCCGTCACCTAGCGCCAGTACGGTCTGTCCATTTAGCTGCAGCATATCGATCGTGTCTTGCTGAGCCCACTCATGGTCACACGGAACGGCGACACTTAATGGCTCGTCATACACATCAATCTCTTTGAACACCGCGGTTTCATCAACCGCAGCCAATACCAAGCAATCGAGCTTGCCATCTTCAAGCTGACTCACTAGCTGATGGGTCTGAGCTTCATGCAAGTAAAGCTCAAGATCTGGGAAGCTCTCTTTAAGATGAGGAACAATCTTAGGCAAGATGTAAGGACCCACGGTTGGAATGAAACCAATGTGCATTGGCCCCGTCATCGCCTCACCGTGGCCACTCGCCATATCTTTAAAGGTTTTCACTTCATTGAGAATACGCTTGGCTTGTTCAACAAGTTGTAACCCTGATTCTGTAAATATCACCTTCCTTGGACTACGCTCGGTTAACTGAAGTCCAATTTCATCTTCCAGCTTGCGTATTTGACCGCTTAGTGTCGGCTGACTGACAAAGCACGCTTCTGCCGCTTTTCGGAAGTGTTTATGCTCTGCGAGCGCCACCAAGTATTCAAAGTCACGAATGTTCATGATCAGTCTCTTACCTCAGGTTTTAATAAGAACAAGGGTTCTAACAGAAACATTTAAAAGAAAAATGCTCTTGATAGAATTTACCTATCAAAACCATAACATCAAACGATTAGAGCTATCAAAGGATTTATCTAATAATGGGCTCAACGAAACGAAACGAAACAGAGCGAAGAAAAACGTTAAGCTCTGATAGAACAAAATTAAAAATACTATTTAAGGAAATCAATATGTTTGCATCTAAAGAAGGTCAATCAATCCCTCAAGTAACATTCCCAACTCGCCAAGGTGATGCATGGGTTAACGTAACGACTGAAGAGCTTTTCAAAGACAAGACAGTTATCGTATTCAGCCTACCAGGTGCGTTTACTCCAACATGCTCTTCAAGCCACCTACCTCGTTACAACGAACTACATTCAGTGTTCAAAGAAAACGGCGTTGATGACATCCTTTGTGTTTCTGTAAACGACACGTTCGTAATGAACGCATGGAAAGCAGACCAAGAAGCGGAAAACATCACATTCATCCCTGATGGTAACGGTGATTTCACAGACGGCATGGGTATGCTAGTTGAGAAAAACGACATCGGCTTCGGCAAACGTTCATGGCGCTACAGCATGCTGGTTAAAAACGGCGTGGTAGAAAAAATGTTCATCGAAGAAGACGTACCAGGCGACCCGTTCAAGGTTTCTGATGCAGATACTATGCTTAACTACCTTGCTCCTGAGCACAAAGAGCAAGAGTCAATCACAGTATTCACTAAGCCAGGCTGTCCTTTCTGTATGAAAGCAAAACAGAACCTAATCGACAAAGGTCTGAACTACGAAGAAGTGGTTCTAGGTAAAGATGCAACAACAGTAAGCCTACGTGCAATCTCTGGTCGCACTACCGTTCCTCAAGTATTCATCGGTGGCAAACACATCGGTGGTAGTGAAGAACTAGAAACTTTCCTAGGCTAATCGCTTCATCGCCGATATAGGCTTAGAAGTATCAGCTAACCCACCCTCTTGTGGGTTAGCTATTCCAAACACTCTTATCTGAGTTTTGGGAAAAAGAATATAGCTGGTGACTCGCCTGTCTTTTACTAACCTATAGTTAGCAATAAAAGCAGAGTCACAAGCTAAATCTAATAAAACAGAATCACAAAACTGACCCGCAATCCTGACTCTCAAAAAATCATCAGAGTTGGAGGGGTTCGTTCAAACCAAATTTAGCCATTGCGAGAAAATTATTATGAAACAAGTCAATGTAGATGTAGCAGTTATCGGGGGCGGTACGGCAGGTCTAGGTTCTTACCGCGCTGCAAAAGCACACACTGACAGTGTCGTGATGATTGAAGGCGGCCCTTACGGTACTACCTGTGCTCGCGTTGGTTGTATGCCATCTAAACTGCTTATTGCAGCTGCAGAAAGCGTACACCAAATCGAGAAAGCTCCGGCTTTTGGCGTTCACCCACAAGGCGATATCGTGATTAACGGTCGTGAAGTGATGGAGCGAGTGAAGTTTGAGCGTGACCGTTTTGTTGGTTTTGTTTTAGAAGGCGTTGATGAAATCCCAGAGCAAGACAAGATCTCTGGTTACGCAAAATTCTTAGACGATAACACGCTACAAATTGATGACCACACGGTTGTCACCGCTAAACGTATTGTTATCGCGACCGGCTCTCGCCCTGCATACCCTGCCGTTTGGAATGAACTTGGTGACCGCCTGATCATTAACGACGACGTGTTCAGCTGGGATGATTTACCAGAATCGGTTGCGGTATTTGGCCCTGGTGTTATTGGTCTTGAGCTTGGTCAGTCACTGCACCGCTTAGGTGTGAAGACCAAACTGTTCGGTTTGGGTGGTCAAGTTGGCCCAGTAACTGATCCAGAGATCATGGCTTATGCAGATAAAGCTTTCAATGAAGAGTTCTATCTCGATGCCGACGTGAAAATCGAAAGCATGAAGCGCATTACCACTGAATCGGGTGAGCCACGTGTCGAAATCCAGTTCATCAATAAACAAGGTGAATTAGAAACTAACGTCGTTGAATACGTACTAGCAGCAACAGGTCGTCGCCCTAACACTGACAAGCTTGGCTTAGAGAATACCTCTCTAGAGCTTGATGAACGTGGTGTGCCAATCGCAGACCACTACACGCTACAAACATCACTACCATCAATATTTATCGCTGGTGATGCGAGTAACCAACTGCCTCTACTGCATGAAGCAGCAGACCAAGCTCGTATTGCGGGTGACAATGCAGGTCGCTTCCCAGAGATTCGTGCAGGCCTACGCCGCTCTAAAATCTCGGCAGTATTCTCTGACCCGCAAATCGCGATGGTTGGTGAAACCTACAAAGAGATCACCACACGCTTAGGCACATGTGGCTGTTTCGCAACGGGTGAAGTGTCTTTCGAAAACCAAGGTCGTTCACGAGTGATGCTTCGCAACAAAGGTATTCTGCACGTATACGGCGAGCAAGGCACAGGCCGCTTCCTTGGTGCTGAGATGATGGGACCAAACGCAGAACACTTGGCTCACTTATTAGCATGGGCACACCAGAACAAGATGACGGTTTCTGAGATGCTAGACATGCCGTTCTACCACCCAGTAATCGAAGAGGGTGTACGAACTGCCCTACGCGACCTGAATGCGAAACTGCACCTAGGTCCAGAGATGGTGAAACACTGTCTGGATTGTGGCCCGGGCTGTTAATCTCAGACTAGCGCCAGTCAATTAGCAGTTAACAAACGTTAGATACTAAAAAGGAAAGCCATTGGCTTTCCTTTTTGTTTTTGGCTTCGAGCATCGTCATTCCAGAACCGAGGGACGAGGTATCTGGAATCTCTTGAAGCAATTGCCGGTAGCTAAAGACTTAGCTATTACTTCTCAGCAGCAATCACAGAGATTTCAACAAGTAGCGCTTCGCGAGCCATATCGCCAGTCACACATGCGCGAGCTGGAGCGTGACCTTCTGGTACCCATGCATCCCAAACTGCGTTCATTTCTTGGAAATCTTTCATGTCTTTCAAGTAAATCGTTGCTGACAGCATGTGCTCTTTGTCGCTGCCTGCTTGCTCAAGTAGCGCTTCTACTTTATCTAGCATCGTCTGTGTTTGCTCAGTGATGTCTTTGGTTGCATCAGCACACACTTGGCCACATAGGTAGATAGTGCCGTTGTGTTTCACAATACGGCTCATGCGTTGTTTGGTGTCTTGGCGCTCAATCATCGACTTTCTCTCTCTGTGTCACCGTGATCCAATATCTTGTGACGTGTTATTATCAGGGCAACAAGCATAACGCGAATCAAACCCAAGATGACATGCATTCATTGCAATAAAAGTGAAAAAATCCGTAACAAACTCGGTCGCTGCCAGCGTTGCATGAATCAGCTGATGGTGTTGTCGATTTTGAGTTGGGGAGTATGGTGGCTGTTTTTCAGAGAAGACCCAAAAACCATCAATGCCATCGCGTTGATGATGGCCGCTTTCGCGTTCAGTGGCTTGCTGTCGTTGCATTGGGTCATGAAGTTTGTGGTGTTACCGTTAAAGGGCAAAAAACGTTAGCTGGAAGTCTTTATTGGATAAAGAGTAGTGATTAGAGACAGGGCTAAACAATCCGATAATTCATCATAATTTTCGAGCTATTGTCATTTCCCGAACAGCAGATAGAAAAAAGCCCCAGAACCAATCGATTCTAGGGCTTTCTTAGAAAATTCTAAGAAAAAGCAGTGGTACTTTAATAGACCGGGCTTTTCTTAGTTTGTTCCCAAAAAAGATCAGATTTTTGATCTTTTTTTTAGGAGCTATAAAATCAATGCCTTATGCAACATTAACCTTAGCAATTATCTGCTCTACCAAGTTCACTTCCAATGCCACTTCATCACACGCATGTTGACGAGGACACTGGTCACAATCTTTCAGTACCTTCTCAGGCAGCAGAGATTTCGATGTTGGTAAGAAATCATGCTTCATAAAGAACTCTGGAGTACGAGTCAGCACAAACACCTTCTTGATGGCCATTTGTCGCGCTTTCTCAACCAAGTGCTGCACAATTGCGGTACCCTGCCCTTGACCTTGCCAGCCAGCTTCGACACCCAGTGAACGGATTTCCGCTAGGCCAGAGTCATACACATAGAGTGATGCACAACCTGTCACCTCACCATGATGCTCTGCGACCGCAAACGAGCCAATATCACGCACCAGTTCATTACGAGAACGAGGTAGGTTTTCACCCATGTTCGCCCAGTAAGCGACCATACCTTCCAACGCTTCAATATCGGTCAGACGAGCAGGACGAACCTTGACGATGGACGTATCACGCTGTGATAAACGTTTCTCAGCTTGGTCAACCGCGTAAGCCACTTGCTGTGGAGATACACCGCCTAGCGCGCTACGTTTTTCAAGACACGATTCAATGGTCAGGATGTCATACACATCTTCCTCAATCACCTCAGAGAACTCTTTCATCTCTGCGATGGTTAATTCTTCTAATGCACAGCCTTTAGCAATCGCCGCCACTACCGTCACACCAACAATATGGTGAGCTTCACGGAAAGGAATCCCTTTCGCTACTAGGTAATCAGCCAATTCAGTTGAGTTCGCGTAGCCTTGTTTCGCGGCTTCAAGTGTACGTTCGCCGTTCACTTTAATGCCGTCAAAACAGAGTGCTGCCATTTCCATACAATCATTCCAAGTATCTAAAGCGTCGAACAGACCTTCTTTATCTTCTTGCATGTCTTTGTTGTACGCCAAAGGCAGAGCTTTTACTGTCATCATCATTGCCGCTAATGAACCGTAAACACGGCCAGTTTTGCCACGGATAAGCTCTAGCGCATCTGGGTTTTTCTTTTGTGGCATCAGAGATGAACCTGACGTCACGGTATCCGCTAACTCGATGAAGTTTGATTCACCTGAGTTATAGAAAATCATATCTTCTGCAAGACGCGAAAGGTGAAGCATAGAGATAGAAGCAATCGACATTAGCTCCATCACATGGTCGCGGTCAGAAACTGAATCTAGAGAGTTGCGCGTTGCACGACGGAAACCTAAGTTGTGAGCTAACTCTTCACGGTCCATCGGGTAAGCTGTTCCAGCAAGGGCACCAGAACCCAGCGGACATGTGTCTAGACGCTTAATCGCATCATTCAAACGTGAATAATCACGCTCAAGCATTTCAACGTAAGCCAAGCACCAGTGAGCAAAAGTTACCGGCTGAGCACGTTGTAAGTGAGTGTAGCCAGGAAGCACGGTTTCTTGATGCTGAGAAGCAACGTTCACCATTTGGCTTTGTAGGCGATCCAATGCCAGTAGCAGTTGGTTACCTTGCTGACGACACCATAGTTTCAGGTCTGTCGCCACTTGGTCGTTACGAGAACGGCCAGTGTGAAGTTTTTTGCCCAAGTCACCGACTTTGCCGATAAGTTGCTGCTCAACCCAGCTGTGAATATCTTCTGCATCAGAACGTAGAATCTGTTCAGGATCTTCCATCACCTCAAGTTTTAGCTCATTCAGCGCTAACTCAAGCTTCTGTTGCTCTTCTTCTGTTAATACGTTGACCGACAGTAGAGCTTTAGACCAGGCAATTGAGCCCACAATGTCTTGCTCAGCCAATCGGTAATCAAAACGAAGAGAATCGTTAAAATCTTTGAACCGGGTGTCTGCTGCTTGGGTAAATCTACCGCCCCATAATGCCATTGTGTATCTCCTAATTGCACAGTGCTCACTGTTTTTGCAAATGATAATTCTGATTAAGATTCAGTATTTTTCTGATGGTTTAAACTTACGGCAATTCAAAATGAAAATAAAGTATTAATTCATTATTTTCACATATTTATTCACCAACAGTTCAATCCATTGATTATTTTTAGCGTGGAGCGCGAATTATATGCCATCCGATAGGAAAAACCGAAGCTGATTTATTAGGCAAATAGAAAGTAAAAAGCCCACTCACTAATCAATAGTGAATGGGCTTTGCATAATAATGTCTGTTTACTAACCTTCAATCTTTCATCAAAGGCTAGCTCACTAACTCATTGTTAGGATTACTTTTGGCTATTCAAAGCACGGATACGGCTTGATAGCGAGTAAAGGCGGATGAAGCCTTCAGCATGGCTTTGGTCGTAAACTTCATCTTCACCAAAGGTTGCAAACTCTTCTGAGTACAGGCTGTTGTCAGAACGCTTCTGAGTCACCGTTGCATGGCCTTTGTAAAGCTTGATAACCACTTCACCATTCACGTCTTGTGCTAGCTCTTCTGTCGCGGCAAGGATTGACTTACATAGTGGAGTGAACCAACGACCATCGTATACAAGGTGAGAAGCCTTAACACCGAGCTCTTCACGGAATTCGAATGCCGCTTTATCAAGAACCAGTTGCTCTACTGCACGCAGTGCTTCCATCATGATTGTGCCACCCGGAGTTTCGTAACAACCACGAGACTTCATGCCAACAAGACGGTTCTCTACGATATCGATACGACCAACACCGTGCTTAGCACCTTTCTCGTTTAGGTAAACCAGTGCGTTGTATGGCGTCATTGTTTCGCCATCAACCGCAACCACTTCGCCTTTTTCAACTTTAAGCGTCACTGTTTCAGATTCGTTTGGCGCTTGCTCAGGGTCTACAGTCCAAGCCCAGCAATCTTCGTTAGGTGCATTCCATGTGTTTTCTAGAACGCCGCCTTCTGTTGAGATGTGCCATGCGTTTGCATCACGCGAGTAAATCTTAGTAAGAGAAGCCGTACAAGGGATGTTACGCTCAGCCAGGTAATCTAGACACTCTTCACGACTCACTAGATCCCATTCACGCCATGGTGCAATTACGTGTAGATCAGGTGCTAGTGCAGCAAATGCGCCTTCAAAACGAACTTGGTCATTACCTTTACCAGTACAGCCGTGACACAGTGCGTCTGCACCTACTTTACGTGCGACTTCAACCTGTGCTTTCGCGATGATTGGACGCGCCATCGACGTACCTAGTAGGTATTTACCTTCGTAGTAAGCGCCCGTTTTCAGCGTTGGGTAGATGTAGTCAGCAACCATCTCTTCTTTAAGGTCTGCGATGTAACACTCAGATGCACCAGAAGCTTTTGCTTTCTCTTCGATACCAATCAACTCTTCGTCGCCTTGACCAACATCCGCAACAAACGCAACCACTTCACAGTCATAGTTCTCTTTCAACCATGGAATGATTACTGATGTGTCTAGACCGCCAGAGTAGGCTACTACAACTTTCTTTACGTTAACTTTGCTCATTTTCTTTCTCCTAGTTTCCATACTGCACATGGCGGTCAGCGTTGGAAATGACTTCATAATTATATGTTTATTTAATTTGTCTAAATTCTTTAAGTAGTGACTCGTTGTGAGACCTACTGAGGTAAAAACTGTGTTCCTATGCTTTTACCTGAAAACAGTTGTGTTAGCTTTTCTGGGTATCGCCAAGTGGCAACTTCGATTGGTCGTCCAAGGTCGTTAGCGGCTTCTAGTGCAGCTTGAACCTTAACGATCATGCCGTCGGTAATCACTTTGCCGGCAATAAGGTCATCGGCTTGTTGTTGATTAAGGCTTGGAATGAGGTGGCCTTTGCCATCCAACACACCACTTACATCAGAAAGCAGTACCAGTTCAGCATCAAGTGCGCCCGCAACGGCAACCGCAGCTTGGTCGGCATTGACGTTCATCAGTTGACCTTGCTCAGTAAGACCAATTGAGCTAATGATTGGCAGTGCGCCCGCATTAAGAATCGCTTGCAGAACGGTTGAGTCGCCCGGCTCCGCTTTTCCTACCGCGCCCAGTTCAGGGTTCAGTTCGCTCACTTTGCATAAACCACCGTCTGCTAGGCTTAAACCAACGGCATTGATACCGTCTTTAATTGCCTGACCTTGAAGTAGTTTGTTGGCCGTGCCCGCTAGTGCACCAGCGATCACAGGGATCTGATCATAAGGAGTAACACGTAGCCCTTCTTTCTTAACGGTTTCTAGATTCAACTTATTCATCAAATCATCAACAAGGTAACCGCCACCGTGAACAATCACGATTGGTCGTTGTGCCTGTTGTTGGTAAGCAGAGATAGCACCAAATAACTTGCTAAGTGTTTCACCACAAGATAGCGCAGCGCCACCTAACTTTATGATTAATGGTTGATTATTAAGGCTCATATCTAGATTTCCTTACACTAACGCAGTTAATGGCGCAAAACCATAACGTAAATTCAAACACTGCATCGCTTGGCTAGATGCACCCTTTAATAAGTTATCAATCGCTGAAACAACGATGATGTGATGACCTTGAACCTTCCAACCTAAGTCGCAGAAAGGCGTCTGCTCTACATCTTGAATTCTTGGCAATGTCTCTTCGAGTAATCTCACCGCAGGTTTACCTTGGTAAGCTTGCTCGAAGGCATCTTGTATCTGTTGTTCTGTCACGCCTTCAGCCAATTTCATGGTAATGGTTGCCAAAATGCCACGCTTAAAGTTGCCGAGGTGCGGGGTAAAAATCACATCACATCCTAAATGTGCAGCCATTTCAGGTTGATGACGGTGATTGAATACACCATAAGCTTGCAAGCTCACTTCGCAGAAGCTGTTGACCATCGTCGCCTTGCGGCCTGCACCAGTCACACCGCTGGTTGCGTTAATCACTGGCCATTGGTTTTCATCCAGTAACTTGGCTTCAACCAAAGGTTTAATCGCCAGTTGTGATGCGGTTGGGTAACAACCCGCGACAGCGACAAGCTGAGCTTCTTTAATTTCTTGTTCGTTCCACTCAGCTAAACCGTAAGCCGCTTTGTCTAGCCATTGTTCGTGTTGATGTTCAAAACCGTAAAACTCTTGATAGAAGTTTTCGCCTTTAACTCTGAATGCACCCGATAGGTCGAAGACTTGGCAATCGTTCTCTAGAAAAATTGGCGCTAGGTCGTGACTGACTTCGTGTGCCGTTGCTAAGAAAATCACATCAGATTGTTTAGCTACTTCTTCCGGATTTGTTAAAGGTTGTACTGGCATATCAATCAAGCCAGCTAACTTACCGTGCAGTGCCGCAATAGGTTTACCTGCGTCTACACTATTGGCTGAGACATATAAACCTGATAGCGTGAGCTCAGGGTGTCTGTTTATCATTAGAGCCAGTTCTGCTCCTGTGTAGCCGCTTGCGCCAATGATCGTGGTTTTCAACATCTCAACACATCCATTTTTGAGGTAAGTTACATTTCAAATTTGACTATTCATACTTAATTTTTAGCTTTATTTGATTTCTTATGCATTAAATATGATTTAATATGTGTTTTACCGACTTATGGTTTTCCTGTCAATAGTAGAAGTGAAGTTATTATGCAATTACCGAGTTTTCTTGAGGTCTACAAAGGCCTAATTTCCACAGACTCTATTAGCTCGACCGATCCAAGCTGGGATCATGGCAACGAGAAAGTGATCGAAAAAATGGCTCAATGGTTTAAAGACGTAGGCTTTAGCGTTGAAGTCGTGGAAGTCGAACCCGGCAAGCATAATATGGTCGCTAAGATGGGATCGGGCGAAGGTGGCTTGCTACTCGCAGGACACAGCGACACAGTGCCATTTGATGAAGGACGTTGGAACTTCGACCCTCACGCACTAACAGAACACAACAATCGCTTCTATGGATTAGGCACAGCCGATATGAAAGGCTTTTTCGCTTTCGTTTATGAAGCGGCAAAGAAGATGGATTGGAGCAAACAGACCAAGCCGCTATATGTATTGGCAACCTGTGACGAAGAGACCACCATGCTGGGTGCGCGTCATTTCACTGAAAATGCACCGTTTAAACCGGATTACTGCATTATTGGTGAGCCAACCAGCCTTGTGCCGATTCGTGGCCATAAAGGCCATGTTGCTAACGCTGTGCGAGTAACGGGTAAATCAGGTCACTCTTCTGATCCTGCATTAGGTGTCAACGCCATCGAGATCATGCATGAAGTGTTGTTCGCTTTAATGCAACTGCGTGACAAGCTAGTCAAAGAGTATCACCACCCGGGTTTCGCAATTCCAAGCCCCACTCTAAACCTTGGCCATATCCACGGTGGCGACAGTGCCAACCGTATCTGTGGTTGCTGTGAGCTGCACTATGATGTGCGTCCTTTGCCAGGTATCAGCCTAGATGGCTTGGATAACATGCTGCGCAGCGCACTTAAAGAAGTAGAAGCAAAATGGCCGGGCAGAATTGAGATTACGCCACTGCACGAACCTATCCCGGGTTACGAGTGCCAACATGACCATCCATTTATCGGTGGCATGGAATCAGTTTGCGAAACTGAATCACAAACCGTGAACTACTGTACAGAAGCACCTTTCCTTCAAGAACTTTGCCCAACCTTAGTGCTGGGTCCAGGCTCAATCGACCAAGCTCACCAACCAGATGAGTTCCTAAGCTTCGATTTTATCGATCCAACGATTGATGTTCTGAGTAAGTCGATCCGCAAATATTGTTTCTAGTTATTACTTTTCTTCCAATATTTTCGTATAAAAGCTACCCGAAAAGGTGGCTTTTATTCTGTTATCCCAGACACAGCCTGATCTTGTAATTAAATTTCACTTTAATTCCGAACTATTGGGAAATTTACTTCTCCCGCATTTCGAAAACTAATAATTGCAAACTTAGAATGCTTTATTTGACTAGATACAGCACTTTTCGCTAGATTGTGTACTTAACAAGGAACAATGGATGTAATTTTTTTACGAGGCAGGATGACAATGAACGAGAAATACGCCGCTCTCAAGAGTAACGTAAGCATGCTGGGACGCTTGCTAGGTAACACAATCCAAGATGCACATGGTGACGTTATCTTAGAGAAAGTGGAGACTATCCGTAAACTTTCCAAATCCGCCCGCGCAGGCAACAAAGCTGACCGTGACAGCCTAGTTGAAGAAATCAAAAACCTGCCGAACGAACAACTCACTCCTGTTGCTCGTGCATTTAACCAATTTCTCAACCTCACCAACATGGCAGAGCAGTACCACACCATCTCTCGCCACTGTGAGGAGCATGTTTGTGAACCAGACGTGCTGCAATCTCTATTTTCCAAATTAAACCAGAATGACATCAGCAAGCTAGACGCGGCTCAAGCCGTTCGTGACCTGAACATTGAACTCGTTCTGACTGCACACCCAACAGAAATCACTCGTCGCACCATGATCAACAAGCTAGTTAAGATCAACGAGTGTCTGTCTAAATTAGAATTAAGCGACCTATCACACAAAGAGCGCGTGAAAACCGAACGCCGCCTAGAGCAACTGATCGCTCAAGGTTGGCACTCAGATGTGATTCGTCAACAACGCCCAACGCCACTTGATGAAGCTAAGTGGGGCTTTGCGGTTGTAGAAAACTCTCTATGGGAAGCCGTTCCTGACTTCCTACGTGAAATGGATGGCCGACTAAAAGGTTATCTTGGTGAAGGCCTGCCGATCGATGCACGCCCAGTACACTTCTCATCTTGGATGGGCGGTGACCGCGATGGCAACCCATTCGTAACGCACACCATCACTAAGGAAGTTCTGCGCCTATCTCGTTGGAAAGCTGCCGATCTTTACTTAGGCGACGTAAACGAGCTGATTACCGAACTGTCGATGACTAAGTGTAATGATGCCGTTCGTGAGCTAGCAGGTGATGAACACGAAGCTTACCGTGCAATCCTGAAGAACCTACGCACTCTACTGAACAACACGCTAGAAGTGCTGGATGCAAAATTGCATGACACAGAGGTTCCGAAGAAAGAAACACTACAGAACATCGAGCAACTTTGGACACCGCTTTACGCATGTTACCAATCGCTGCACGAATGTGGCATGGGCGTAATCGCAGACGGTTCTCTACTTGATACCTTGCGCCGCCTAAAAGCATTCGGTGTACACCTAGTGCGTCTCGATGTTCGTCAAGAAAGTACACGTCACTCAGATGTGCTGTCTGAACTGACTCGCTACCTAGGCATTGGCGACTACGACCAATGGAACGAGCAAGACAAGATTGCTTTCTTAACCAATGAATTAAGCTCTAAGCGTCCGCTTCTTCCTCGCGATTGGGAGCCATCTGAACAGGTTAAAGAGGTTTTAGACACCTGCAAGGTTATTGCTGCTCAACCTCGTGAAGCCTTCGGTGCTTACGTAATTTCTATGGCTCGTACTGCATCAGATGTACTGGCTGTTCACTTACTACTGCAAGAATGTGGCTGCCCATACCGCATGGACGTATGTCCGCTGTTCGAAACGCTAGACGACTTGAACAACTCAGAAGCAGTAATGAAACAGCTAATGAGCATCGACTTGTACCGTGGCTTTATCCAGAACCACCAAATGGTGATGATCGGATACTCTGACTCAGCGAAAGATGCGGGCGTAATGTCTGCAGGTTGGGCTCAATATGATGCAATGGACAAACTGGTTAAGGTTTGTGATGAAGAAGGCATTGAACTGACTCTATTCCACGGTCGTGGCGGTACGGTTGGTCGTGGTGGTGCTCCGGCGCACGCTGCTCTTCTTTCTCAGCCACCTAAGAGCTTGAAAGGCGGTTTACGTGTAACAGAGCAAGGCGAAATGATCCGCTTTAAACTTGGCTTACCAGACGTTGCTGTAAACAGCTTCAACCTTTACGCAAGCGCGATTCTAGAGGCGAACCTTCTGCCGCCACCTGAGCCAAAACAAGAGTGGCGCGACCTAATGGAAGTGCTATCTCAAGTATCTTGTGAGGCTTACCGCAACGTGGTTCGTGGCGAAGAGAAATTCGTACCTTACTTCCGTCAAGCGACACCTGAACTGGAGCTAGGTAAACTGCCTCTTGGCTCTCGCCCTGCGAAACGTAACCCGAACGGCGGCGTAGAAAGCCTGCGTGCGATTCCATGGATCTTCTCTTGGAGCCAAAACCGTTTGGTACTGCCTGCATGGTTAGGCGCTGGTGAAGCGATTCAGTACTCTGTAGATCAAGGCCATCAAGCCCTGCTCGAAGAGATGTGTCGCGAGTGGCCGTTCTTCTCTACCCGTCTCGGTATGTTGGAAATGGTGTACTCGAAGTGCAACATGGAAATCGCTAAGTACTACGACCAACGCCTTGTTGACGAAGAGCTATTACCATTAGGTGAGTTACTGCGTGAACAGCTGCAAAAAGACATCAAAGCCGTGCTAAATGTTGAGAACAACGAGAACCTAATGCAGAGCGACCCTTGGGGACTTGAGTCAATCCGCCTACGTAACATCTACGTTGAGCCACTAAACATGCTTCAAGCTGAACTGCTTTACCGTACTCGTAAGTGTGAAACACCACCAGCAGAGCTTGAAGAAGCGCTAATGGTGACGATTGCAGGCATTGCAGCAGGCATGCGAAACACTGGTTAATTAGTGATTCCTACCATTCAACGGACAAAAGGTCGCCTAGTGCGACCTTTTTATTTCACAAAATAAGCAATACTGAGTTTTTTGTCAGTTTTTTGGGTTATTTTGTCCATGTATTCTACTTTATGCTTATTATTTAGATATACTACTGCTCCGCTGCGGAAACACTCCAAAAAATAATCTGCAGCATCTTGACCAATAAACTGGTCAACCTAGGTGATAAACGGCTTTGTAAGGTGACATAACCAACCGATGAGTTGGTGCTACTTAGACATAACCAATATAACGTGCCATTAGAAGCACACTTGTTGTTTAAGTATTTGTTTACTGTTTACCATTTGGATTTCAGACATGTCATTACCACACGTAATTCTAACCGTTTTAAGTACACGCGATGCTACTGGTTACGATATCACAAAAGAATTCTCCGCAAGCATTGGTTACTTCTGGAAAGCTAGCCATCAACAAGTTTACCGCGAGCTAAATAAAATGGCTCAGAACGACCAGGTAACTTGCGTGCTTGAGCCTCAAGAAGGCAAACCTGATCGTAAAGTTTACTCTATCACTGATGCTGGCCGTGGCGCGCTAGGTGAATGGTTTGAACAACCAACTGCACACCCAACCGTTCGTGACGAGTTCTCAGCTAAGCTAATGGCTTGTGCTGTACAACCTTCTGACGCTTACCGTGTACAACTTGCTGAGCTAGTAGAAGAGTCTCGCAAACTGGTTTCTCACTACCGTGAAATCGAAGCAGCTTACTACGCAACGCCATCGACACTAGACAAGCAAGCACGCCTTGAGCGTCTAACACTTCGTCGTAACCTACTTATCCGTGAAGCATGGATTGTATGGGCTGAAGAAGTACTGCTTGAACTTGGCGCTCTAGCTTAAGTTAAGCTAGAAAAGCAAAAGGCTTGAACTCTATGAGTCCAAGCCTTTTTTGTATCTATAGGATTTGAAATGTTACTGCCAGAGGCTTTTTACAAGTGCTTAGGCTTTACTTCTTAGACTTTTCTTACAGCGCAGCGACTTGCGGACGAACACCTAGCGTATGGCAAAGTGCATAAGTCATTTCTGCACGGTTTAGCGTGTAGAAGTGGAAATCTTTCACACCTTCACGGCTCAGTGTACGAACCATATCAATTGCTTGGCTAGCACCAACAAGCTGACGAGTCGTTGGATCATCATCCAAACCTTCAAACTGCTTCGCCATCCAGCCCGGTACTTTTACGTTGTTCATCGCAGCAAAGCGAGATGCTTGCTTGAAGTTAGAAACCGGCAGAATGCCCGGTACAATCTCAACATCAACGCCAGCCGCTACACAGCGGTCACGAAAGCGTAGGTAGCTCTCTACATCAAAGAAGAACTGAGTGATGGCACGGTTGGCACCCGCATCCACTTTACGCTTTAGGTTAATAAGATCAGATTGAGCGCTTTTTGCTTCAGGGTGAACCTCAGGGAATGCCGCTACTGAGATATCAAAATCGTGGCGAGATTTAAGTAGCTCGACTAGGTCAGATGCGTACATCTCTGGCGCGCCGCCGCCTGCTGGAATATCACCACGTAGCGCAACAATACTCTCGATACCATTTGCCCAGTAATCGTCGGCAATTTGAATCAGCTCTTCACGGCTTGCATCAATACACGTTAGGTGCGGTGCAGCCACTAGGCCGGTTTGGTTTTTAATTTCTTTAATGATTGAGTGGGTACGGTCACGTTCACCCGAGTTTGCACCGTAAGTTACCGATACAAATTTTGGTTGAAGTGTTTTAAGGCGGTGAACAGAGTTCCACAGGGTCTCTTCCATCTTCTCACTGCTCGGTGGAAAAAACTCAAATGACACATTGATGTTGTCAGAAAGCTCAGCGATATTCTGATTTAAAGCGTCGATATGACTAGCGTGTGTGTATCCCATCTTACTCTCCCTGTGGCAAAAGCAACCACTAAAAACTCAAATCCTTAAACGACGTTTAGACGTCTATATGTCTGTAGAATGTATTGAATACGATTTAATGTCAACAGATCCATTATGAATTTTTCTCAAGTAGATCGTGAGTAAAACTCAAGTCGTTAGATGGGTCGCAAAGCAGAAATAATGTAGAAAAAAGGCTGAAAAACACATCGTGCTTTCAGCCTTATTTATCTTAGTGAATAGTATGCCATTTACGTACTAAAACAATTGATCTGAGTTTCAAACCAACCGATATGAGTATCAGAACAGACTAGACATTCTGTTTAGATCAGATTGAATTGCACCTGCCGTTACTTCACGACCGGCACCTGGACCACGAATAACCAATGGATTATCTTTGTACCATTTGCTCTCAATCGCAAAGATGTTGTCGCAAGGCAACAAGTTCGCCAGAGCATGTTCTTTAGACAGTGCTTCAACGCCTACGGTTGCCTTACCGTTCTTCTCCAAACGCGCTACGTAACGCAGAACTTTCTGTTGAGAGTGCGCTTTCTCTAAACGCTCAGCCAGCTCTTCGCTCAGTACAGAAGCTTTGTCGAAGAAGTCATCCACAGATAGATCTTGTAGCTCTGCAGGTACGAGCGATTCCACTTTTACGTTTTCAGGTTCGATATCCAAACCAGATTCACGCGCCAGAATCACCAGCTTACGCATCACGTCTGAGCCATCTAGGTCAGCACGAGGGTCAGGTTCCGTAAGGCCTTGTTGCCATGCTAAGTCAACCAACTCGCTGAACGGCACGGTGCCATCAAACTGTTGGAACAACCAAGACAACGTGCCCGAGAAAATGCCAGACAACGCAATGATGTCATCGCCACTTTCACGTAGGTCACGTACCGTGTGGTTAATCGGCAATCCAGCACCCACTGTCGCGTTGTACAACCAATGACGGCTGATCTTAGCGAAAGCATCTTGTACTTGATGGTAATACTCGCTCGATGCAGAACCTGCCACCTTGTTCGCCGAGATTAGGTGAATACCTTGTTGTGCGATTTGCAGATACTTTGCTGCAAGCACTGGGCTCGCAGTCACATCCAGAACCACTGCTTCGTCATAACCTTGAATAGAGCCCAAACGCTCTAACCAGTCGTTACCATTGTTAGCAATAGCTTCGTCGTCAAAGCGCTTACCTACCGAAGTCGCATCAATGCCTTGATCGTCGAACCAATAGGTTTGGCTATCAACCACGGCAACCAATTCAAAGTTCATTCCACGGCGCTTTTCAAGTTCCGCTTTTTGCTCAGCAAACAGGCTTAACCAGCTTGAACCAATGTTGCCCTTACCACACAAGGCAATCGCAACACGCTTCTGCGCTTGGAACAATTGAGAGTGAATGCCTTTCACTAGACTTGATGTTTCACTCTTACGAATCACAGCCACCAAGCTTAAGCCTGAGTTCGCTTCTGAGATGAACTCAACCGGCGAGCTCTTAAGCTGCTGGTAGAAACCGTAGCAATGGTTAGGGTTCTTAGTCACACCCGCACCCACAGCAGCAATCAGAGAGAAACCTTCTTTTAGCTTAATCTCAGCTTCAATCGCATGGTCTTGGAGATATTCTAATGCACCACCAGCGATCTCTTCTGTGTAGGCAAGACGCAAACAGTGTTGATCCGGTTCAAGCTCATAAGCAAGCGGCTCAAGTTGAGCACGCTTAAGCCCTTCAAGCACTTCACTCTCTAGACGGTCGAAATCATGGCCGTGACCAAAGGTCAGTTGCACGATAAGCACTTCATCCAAAGAGGTAATGATTTTTGCGCCACGACCCGATGCCAGTACACGCTCGATCTGTGTAGAGCCCGCCTCCGGCTGATAGCTGCAGCGTAAGCTGAGATCCATAGCACTTTGAGCCACAGGCTGTAGCGTTCGGCTGTGAAGCACTGGAGCGGCAAGACGAGCCAATTCGCTGGCTTCATCAAGGCGAAGTAGAGGCAATAGACACGCATCTGAAACCAGACGAGGGTCAGCGCTGTAAACGCCTGCCACATCACTCCAAATCGTCACGCGTTCAACTTCAGCCAAAGCACCAATCACGGTTGCTGAGTAATCCGAACCGTTACGGCCAAGCAATACCGTTTCACCCTGGCAGTTCTGAGCCATAAAGCCCGTAATCACCACGCGGCAATGTGCATGCTGCGCCAAGGCTTCTTTGATCAGAGGGTAAGAACGTGCGCGGTCGACTTCAGGCTGAGCGCCCACTTCTGCACGTAAAAAAGCACGCGCATCTTGAGCAACGGCTTGTAAATCATGCAGGCACAACAAAGCCGCGAGTATACGTGAAGACCAAACCTCACCGTGTCCAAGCACTTTTGCTTTTTGTGCTTCGCTCAAGGGAGCCGTTAGCTCACCCAAAGCGGTAAATTCTTGTTGAATGGTTGAAGTAAGTTGTGCGGCTGATTCACCCTCAAGCAGTGCTTCAATCAGATCGAGTTGGAACTGACGAAGTGCTTGTAGGCATTCATGGGCAATACGACCATCTTTGTCGAGCGCTTCAACAAATTCAATCAAACGGTTGGTTGTTTTGCCTGCTGCCGATACCACCACCAAATCAGATGCTGATGAGTATTCTCTAAGAATGTTGACCACGCGTTGGTAACATTCAGGATTCGCTAAACTGCTGCCACCAAATTTATGTAGCTGGCGAAAGGTTGCCATTATTAACCCTCCCCTTCAGCGATAAAGCGCTGTGTTCTTTCAAACGCTTGCTTGAGGTCATCGATTAGGTCTTCTGCATCTTCAAGGCCAACAGATAGACGCAGTAGTTGCTGAGAAACACCCGCTTCTGCTAAGGCTTCTTCACCCATCGCGCGGTGAGTCATCGACGCAGGGTGACAAATCAGGCTTTCAACACCGCCCAATGATTCTGCCAAAGAAAACAGCTCTAACTTATCAACAAAGTATTTAAGCGCCTCGAATGAGCCCGCAAACTCAAAACTGAGCATGGAACCAAAGCCCGATTGCTGTTTCTTCGCGATATCATGACCCGGATGTTCAGGAAGGCTTGGGTGGTAAATAGTGCCAACAAGATCTTGTTGCTGCAGAGACGCTAGAATTTCACGTGAGCTTTCTTCGTGAACTCGCATACGCGCACCTAGCGTACGAATACCACGTAAAGTCATGTAGCTATCAAATGGTGTGCCGGTCGCACCAATACAGTTGCCCCACCATGCTAACTCTTCAGCGTGTTCTTCTGTCTTAGTGACCACAACGCCACCAATAACATCTGAGTGTCCATTGATGTACTTAGTGGTTGAGTGGATAACAAAATCAGCACCCAGCTCTAAAGGCTTTTGGAACACAGGTGTCAAAAACGTGTTGTCGACAGCAACCAGAGCACCAACCTCTTTCGCTTTACGGCAAGTTTCTGCAATATCAACCACGCGAACCAGTGGATTCGATGGGGTTTCAATTAAGATCAACTTTGGCTTAAGTGCGAGCGCCGCATCCAGCGCTGCTTGATCCGATTGATCAACGAACAGAACTTTGAAGTCACCTTTTAGCGAGCGAGTGTTAAACAGACGGTAAGTACCGCCGTAGCAATCGTGCGGTGCAATAATAAGATCATCGCCGCCTAAGAAAGCCGAAACCCATAAGTTAAGCGCCGAAGTACCACAGTTAGTCACAACCGCGCCTTTGCCTGATTCAAGCTCAAACAGTGCCGTCTCTAATAAACCGCGGTTTGGGTTACCAGAACGGGTGTAATCGTACTTTGGCACTTCACCAAAAGCGGGAAACCCATAGTTAGTCGAAAGATAAATGGGTGGGACAACGGCATGGTGTTGCGTGTCTGACTCGATACCAGTACGTACTGCGATTGTTGCTGGCTTCCGGCTGCTCATAGGTGCTTCCTTACAAGTTTTGCGTCTGAGAATCACAGCGGCTTGTCGGCATTTTGCGGCTGTGTTAGATATATGTTATTCACTTTACTTTCATAAACGTGAGACGTCAACACTTCTAGACGTCTATATGTCTTTGCTTATGGCAGTAAATCCCGCTAAAATCACCACTATTAATTTATTCTAACAACTAAAGTGATGAAGGTACGCAATGGCCGACTGGAATGGTGAATACATAAGCCCATATGCTGAGCATGGAAAGAAAAGCGAACAAGTAAAGAAAATTACAGTTTCTATCCCTCTAAAAGTGTTAAAGGTTCTTACTGACGAGCGTACTCGCCGCCAGATTAATAACCTACGCCATGCAACAAACAGTGAGCTACTGTGCGAAGCCTTTCTACATGCGTACACAGGCCAACCACTACCAACGGATGAAGACCTTCGTAAAGACCGCCCAGACGATATTCCTGCTGAAGTGAAAAAGCTGATGACAGAGATGGGTATCGAGTTCGAAGCGTTTGACGAAGAATAAAAACAACTCAGTCACTGCCTTCATTATTGATTCGCTCTAGCTGAACCTTATTTATCACATCGCGCATAGCTTTTTATGATTGCGCTGTGAATGATAGACATAAAAAAACCGACTCCAGATGAGTCGGTTTTTTATTATTCTTTTTGGCTCAATAGAGCAACAGCTATTAAGCCATATAGTTAGCAGGCATCTCGATACGAGCTACGCCAGATTCAACAGCCGCTTCCGCAACTGCTCGTGCTACGCGAGGAAGTAGACGTGGGTCCATTGGCTTAGGAATGATGTAACCCTTACCGAACTCCAGTGCAGTCTCGCCCGCAGCTGCTAGTACTTCAGCTGGAACTTCTTCTTTCGCCAGTTCACGAATCGCTTTAACCGCCGCTAGCTTCATTTCGTCATTAATTTCGCTCGCACGCACGTCTAGTGCACCACGGAAAATGAATGGGAAACAAAGTACGTTGTTTACTTGGTTAGGGTAATCACTGCGGCCTGTACCCATGATTAGGTCAGAACGAACTTCGTGTGCAAGCTCAGGCTTGATCTCTGGATCTGGGTTTGAACATGCAAACACAACAGGCTTATCAGCCATCAGCGTTAGTGCTTCAGCAGGCAGTAGATTCGGCCCCGATACACCCAAGAACAGGTCAGCGCCTTCGATAACATCTTCAAGCGTACGCTTATCAGTGTTATTTGCGAACAGCTCTTTGTATTCGTTTAGGTCATCACGACGAGTATGGATCACACCTTTACGGTCAAGCATGTAGATTTTTTCACGCTGAGCGCCACACTTAATCAGTAGTTCCATACAAGCAACCGCCGCTGCGCCAGCACCTAAACAAACGATCTTACACTCTTCAAGTTTCTTACCTTGAAGCTCGATCGCATTCAGCATACCCGCTGCCGTTACAATCGCAGTACCGTGTTGGTCATCGTGGAATACCGGAACATCACAACGTTCAATCAGGCGACGTTCAATCTCAAAACAGTCTGGTGCTTTGATGTCTTCCAGGTTAATGCCGCCGAATGTATCTGCGATATTCGCAACTGTATCAACGAACTCATCGATTGTGCGGTGTTTTACTTCAATATCGATAGAATCTAAACCAGCAAAACGCTTAAACAGGAGCGCTTTGCCTTCCATAACAGGTTTAGAAGCAATAGGGCCAAGGTTACCTAGGCCAAGAATCGCTGTACCGTTAGAGATAACTGCAACCATGTTGCCTTTACCTGTGTACTTATAAACGTTATCAACGTTCTGTGCGATCTCGCGAACAGGCTCAGCCACGCCTGGGCTGTATGCAAGTGCTAGGTCTTCTGCAGAGTTTGCAGGCTTCGTCAGTTCTACGGCAATTTTGCCTGGAATTGGGAACTCATGGTAATCAAGAGCTTGCTGACGGAATTGTTCTTGAGGTGATAATTCTTGAGAGGATTGAGCTTGGCTGCTGTCTTCAGACATAGGTGTAGGTTCCTAGGATATTATTATTTGGGGGATCTTGTTCATGTTAATGGATGTACTTCAAAGTTCCTAGGTGGTTGAAGCCTCTGTCTCATTAAAAAACGAGATTTCACTACTAATAAGACCAGTGAGCAGTTGAAATTACTATCGCTTGTTGAAGTTTCGTGCTGAATTTTGGTGAAGAGAGATACGCAAGGAATTGCCCTGAAATAGAATAGAGAGGCAACTTATCGTTGGGTGAGAGTGATGCTTGAATAGAAGTCAGTGCTTTCTCAAATTACAGGCAACAAAAAAGGACACCGAAGTGTCCTTTTTCATGTCTAAATAGCGAGAATTACTTCTTGCTAGAAAGAGCACCGAAACGCTTGTTGAAGCGATCAACACGGCCGCCAGTATCTACGATACGTTGCTTACCAGTGTAGAACGGGTGACATTTGTCACATACGTCTAGGTGGATTGATTCTTTTGCTAGCGTTGAGTTGAACTCAAATGTGTTGCCGCAAGAACAAGTTGCAGTAACTGCTTTGTATTCTGGGTGGATTCCAGCTTTCATGGGATAACCTCAAGTAGGCCGTGTCGCTATACGATTCTAAGCCGCACACCACACGTAGTTTAAAAAAAGAAATAAAGACACCGCATCGACACAAAAGAGTGATGAAGCCATACCTTTAAGGCGCAGTATAGTAATGAATCTATAAAGCAGGATCAACTGATTTGATACATTTTTCACCAATTCTCTCTTTATTTCCTTTATCGCCCTGAGATTTCGAGCTGTCGTTGTCTGTATACGTTAACTCGCCGCCTTCATCCAAACTGCTTCTCGAATTTAACCGCCTTATCCTTTAGACTGTTCGCTCTCGTCAACTCAGATAAAGCCGTCCCTTTATGCGTCCAATGATTGCCCGCGTGGCACTGCCTGTTCCACTCGACAAGCAGTTCGATTACAAGATTCCTAGCCATCTATTTCCGATTATTGGTGGACGAGTCTCTGTGCCTTTTGGACGACAAACCTTAACCGGTATTGTAACGGCTCTGGTTAACGAATCTGAATTCGAGCTAGACAAGCTCAAACCGATTAAAGCCTTATTAGACAACCAACCCGTTTGGCCGGAATCTGTCTATTCACTGTTAATGTGGTGCAGTCAATTTTATCAGTACCCTCTTGGCGAGACCTTTGCTAACGCCCTTCCGAGCGCTCTAAGAAAAGGCAAAGCCGCCGACTTCGCAACGCTGGTTGAGTGGCAGTTAACTCCATCAGGCAAAGACCAACTGATGCAAGGTTTTGGTCGCGCAGTCAAACAAGCCAAAGTGATGCACATGCTTGAGCACGGCCCCGTTCCCCATCAAGAGTTCATTGATGAAGAAGTTGGCAGCGCCGTACTCAAGACACTAGAAGAGAAAGGCTGGATTGAATCGGTAGAGAAAAAGCCGAAGCGTCAGGCGTGGCCAGTTGATCTTGAAAACGACCAAGACAAACCTAAGCTCAATGCTGAACAAGCCATCGCGATTGCGACCGTAAATAGCCAAACCGACTTTGGTTGTTTCCTGTTAGAAGGCGTCACTGGCTCAGGTAAGACCGAGGTTTACCTGAATATGATTAAGCCGATTCTCGATCAAGGTAAACAAGCGTTAGTACTCGTGCCTGAGATTGGCCTCACCCCTCAAACAATTAACCGCTTTAAACGACGCTTTAATGTGCCTGTTGAGGTTATCCACTCAGGTTTAAACGATTCTGAGCGACTGAATGCTTGGTTATCGGCGCGCGATAAAATAGCGGGCATCGTGATTGGTACCCGTTCGGCTCTGTTCACGCCGTTTGCTGACCTAGGTATTATCATTGTCGATGAAGAACACGACGCGTCTTATAAACAGCAAGATAGCCTGCGCTACCACGCTCGTGATGTGGCGATCATGCGTGCGCACAAAGCGCAGATTCCAGTTGTGTTAGGCTCGGCGACTCCGGCCTTTGAGACGCTGCACAACGCTCAGATCGGCAAATACAGTTATCTCACCCTGACTTCACGTGCGGGTGTCGCACTGCCGACCACCAATAAGGTGTTGGACGTTAAAGGTGAATATCTAGAAAGTGGTTTGTCTGCGTCGTTAATTGCAGAGATGCAAAGACACCTCAAAGCTGGCAACCAAGTGATGCTATTCCTCAATCGCCGAGGTTTTTCTCCCGCATTGATGTGTCACGATTGTGGTTGGACAGCCGAGTGTAAACGTTGCGATGCTTACTACACCTATCACCAATACAGCAATGAGATGCGCTGCCACCACTGTGGTTCTCAGCAGCATATCGTGCACAATTGCCAAGGCTGTGGATCTGCAAACTTAGTGACAGTGGGTGTAGGGACCGAGCAGTTAGAAGCTCAACTTGGTCAACTATTCCCTGAATACAAAACCATTCGTATTGACCGCGACAGCACCCGCCGTAAAGGCAGCTTAGAAAGCGCACTCGAGTCGATTCGTAAGGGTGAATTCCAAATTCTTATCGGCACGCAGATGCTCGCTAAGGGTCACCATTTCCCTGACGTGACACTTGTGGCGTTATTAGATGTGGATGGCTCTTTATATAGCAGTGACTTCCGAGCGTCTGAACGTCTTGCCCAGCTATTCATCCAAGTAGCGGGACGCGCAGGACGAGCAAGCAAACCCGGTGAAGTGATCTTACAGACTCACCACCCAGAACATGGGTTGTTGCAAGCCTTGCTACACAAAGACTATAACCACTTTGCTCAGACGGCACTGGCAGAGCGTAAGCAAGCAATGTTACCGCCCTATACCTTTATGACGCTGTTTAGAGCAGAAGCCAATGACACTCGCTTGGTGGAAGAGTTCTTGCGTCAGGTTCGTCACACATTGGAATCGCACCCTTTGTTTGACCAATATTGCATGGTGTTAGGGCCAACCCCGGCTCCGTTAGCAAAACGAGCGGGCAAATCGCGCTGGCAGTTAATCTTACAAACTCAGACGCGCTCGTTAATGCAGAAGCTATTGATGAGTGCCAAGCCGGCCATCAATATGTTACCTGCTGCGAAAAAAGTTCGCTGGTCACTCGATATTGAGCCGCAAGATTTGAGTTAAACCCACTTGGGTTAAAACTAATGATAAGTTTGTTCACAAATATTTCATATTTCTCGTGAGCAACTTCACACTAGTCATGTGATTTTTGTTAATCTAGCCGTAACTTTACACGGATTAAACGAATAAAATATTGCAATAAAAAAAGTGTTAGCAACACTTTCATAATATCTATTCGATTACATTTATTATTCACGCCTTAGATGCTTAGGCGACAAAGGAACTTAAAAGAGGGTTTAATTTATGGCGACAATGAAGGATGTTGCCCAGCTAGCAGGCGTCTCAACAGCCACGGTATCACGTGCATTGATGAACCCTGAGAAAGTCTCAGTTTCGACTCGCAAACGAGTAGAAACAGCAGTACTTGAAGCTGGATACTCACCCAATACATTAGCTAGAAACTTACGTCGCAACGAATCAAAAACCATCATCACTATTGTTCCTGATATCTGTGACCCTTATTTCGCTGAGATCATTCGTGGTATCGAAGATGCCGCAGTAGAAAATGATTACCTTGTTCTACTGGGTGATAGCGGCCAGCAAAAGAAGCGCGAGTCTTCGTTTGTTAACTTAGTTTTCACCAAGCAAGCCGACGGCATGTTGCTGCTTGGCACTGACCATCCGTTTGATGTCAGCAAACCTGAACAAAAGAACTTACCGCCGATGGTAATGGCATGTGAGTTCGCACCAGAGCTTGAACTGCCTACGGTACACATCGATAACCTGACCTCTGCCTTTGAAGCGGTGAACTACCTAGCTCAGTTAGGTCATAAGCGTATTGCTCAAATTTCAGGACCAGTATCGGCAACACTGTGTAAGTTCCGCCAACAAGGCTACCAGCAAGCGCTGCGTCGCGCCGGAGTCTCAATGAATCCAGCCTATAGCACGGTCGGTGACTTCACCTTTGAAGCGGGCGCTCAAGCGGTTCGTCAATTACTGGCACTTCCTGAACAACCTACAGCTATCTTCTGTCACAACGATGCGATGGCGATTGGTGCGATTCAAGAAACGAAGAAGCTGGGCTTGCGCGTTCCTCAAGACCTATCGATTGTCGGCTTCGATGACATCCAATTCGCTCAATACTGCGATCCACCGCTAACCACCATTTCTCAGCCTCGTTATGAGATTGGACGCCAAGCGATGTTGATGATGCTTGATCTATTAAAAGGCAACGATGTGCAAGCAGGTTCGCGTCTGCTTGAAGCTAAATTAGTGGTTCGAGGCAGTACAGCGCCACCTCGAATATAACCCTTAGAAATATCCTTATAAATCTGCGGCACATTTTGATGTGCCGCTTCCATTTCTGCACTATTATCCTCGCGCAATCTGGATTACCATGAGGGCAGAATCAGCAACTATTGAATTGTCTTGTGGCTAATAGAGATTATGTAAAGCGCGGTCGTGGCACGAAAAAACCGACCAAAAAACAAGCCCCTCGCCGTAAACCTTGGCGCAGTGGTCTTTTGGCGATCCTCCTTGCCGGTGGTTTTGGTTACGGACTTTACCTATTGAGTAATGATCCTGAGCCGCCTACACCAACGCCTGTGGCAACCAAACCAAAACCTAAGCCAAAACCAGCGAAAGTGATTCCGCCGCCTCCTGAAGAGAAGTGGGACTACGTTGAAACGCTGCCAAGCCGCGAGATTGAAGTAAAAGCCAAAGAGCAACAGATCTCTAAGATCCCTTACATCATGCAGTGTGGCGCTTACAAAACCTCGTCGCAGGCAGAAGCACGTAAGTTGGATATTGCCTTCCAAGGTATCTCAAGTGAGATCCGCAAGAAAGATGGCAGTAGCTGGTACCGTGTGGTTTTAGGGCCATACAAGTTGAAGCGTGACGCAGAACGCGATCGCCATAAGCTGCAACGAGCGAAAATTGAACCTTGCGCTATTTGGAAAGACGGGTCTTAATCAACTCAATATATAATAGGGGGAAGAGGATTCCCCCTATTGCTGTTTGAAAGCGTTCAATAGTTCATCGCACAAGCAATACCAGTATGTTAATCAAAAGAGTGCGTTTTAACGAAACTGAGGTACTTGTTCGTAGTACTCAAGCCCAAAGTCAGTCAGGTAGACCTGCTCCTTATTTATCTCGATGTAACCAAAAAAATCCAAGTGCGCTAAAACGTTAGGAAATGGACGTTTAAGAAAAACGTTAACCGAGTTTTTTAGATGTTCTGTTGAACACTCGCCCGCCTCCTGATACATCAGATGATGCAGTATAGACAGCTCATCCAGATCCATATCTCTATTAAAAAAACTGATATTGTCACTATTCATCACACTACTCCTTATGCAGTGAATACCACTGATTAGTGAACATCATTCCTTATAAATCAAACAAAAAGTGTTAACCATTTCACGTTAGAAATTTGTTTTATCTTTTTTTATATTTATCACAAACTATTAACCCACCAACCCTTGCCACACATAGGCTCAACAGGTAATGGATGTTTGAAACAACTGGTAACATTTAGTTTTTTTGATATGACATACCATTAAAAGTGGCACTTGAATTCATGATAGTGGAGCCACATATAAGTAGTAACCATAAATAATAATCAAAAGAGGTCGACTCGTGACTACCATTGTATCTGTACGTCGTAATAATAAAGTCGTCATCGCGGGTGATGGACAAGTATCTCTGGGCAATACAGTAATGAAGGGCAACGCCCGTAAAGTACGTCGCCTATACAACAACAAAGTACTGGCCGGTTTTGCTGGCGGTACGGCTGATGCTTTCACGCTATTCGAAAAATTTGAAAGCAAGCTGCAAATGCACCAAGGCCATCTCACCAAAGCGGCAGTTGAGCTAGCGAAGGATTGGCGTAGCGACCGTGCTCTACGTAAGTTAGAAGCACTGTTAGCAGTAGCGGATGAGACCGCTTCACTGATCATCACAGGTAACGGTGACGTAGTTCAACCTGAGAACGACCTGATTGCGATCGGTTCGGGCGGAAACTTCGCTCAAGCAGCCGCTACTGCACTATTAGAAAATACTGATTTAGATGCGCGTGAAATCGCAGAAAAGTCGCTGAACATTGCAGGCGACATCTGTGTCTTCACCAACCATCACCACACTATTGAAGAACTAGAAAGCACCGTTGAGCTGCCAAAGCCAGAGTAACGACCGCTTCCATCAATAACGTTGTATTCAACAGTGATTAAAGAATTAAGGAAAAACCATGTCTGAGATGACTCCTCGCGAAATTGTTCACGAACTCAATCGCCACATTATCGGCCAAGACAACGCTAAGCGCTCAGTGGCTATCGCTCTTCGTAACCGCTGGCGCCGTATGCAGCTTGAAGAAAGCCTACGTGTTGAAGTATCGCCAAAAAACATCCTGATGATTGGCCCAACGGGTGTAGGTAAAACTGAAATCGCTCGCCGCCTAGCGAAATTAGCAAACGCGCCTTTCATCAAGGTAGAAGCGACTAAGTTCACCGAAGTGGGTTACGTTGGTAAAGAAGTTGAAACCATCATCCGTGATCTAACGGACGTTGCGATCAAGATGACGCACCAACAAGCGATGGAAAAAGTACAATACCGCGCTGAAGAACAAGCTGAAGAACGCATTCTTGATGCCCTTCTACCACCAGCGCGTGATGCTTGGGGTCAGAACGAGCAATCAACTGAAGACACAACCTCTTCAAACACTCGTCAGATTTTCCGCAAGAAACTGCGTGAAGGTAAGCTAGATGACAAAGAGATTGAAGTTGATGTAGCCGCACCGCAAATGGGCGTTGAAATCATGTCACCTCCAGGCATGGAAGAGATGACAAACCAGCTGCAAGGCATGTTCCAAAACCTAGCGGGCGACACCAAGAAAAAGCGTAAGATGAAAATCAAAGACGCATTCAAAGCACTGACGGAAGAAGAAGCTGCGAAGCTTGTGAACCAAGAAGAGCTGAAAGAGAACGCGATCTTCAACGCTGAAAACAACGGCATCGTATTCATCGATGAGATCGACAAAATCTGTAAGCGTGGCGACAGTTCAGGCCCAGATGTATCTCGCGAAGGTGTTCAGCGTGACCTACTGCCTCTTATCGAAGGCAGCACAGTATCAACCAAGCACGGTATGGTTAAAACTGACCACATCTTGTTTATCACATCAGGCGCATTCCAAGTGGCTAAGCCATCTGACCTGATCCCTGAGCTACAAGGTCGTCTACCAATCCGCGTAGAACTTGAAGCACTATCAGCACATGACTTCAAACGCATCCTAACTGAGCCAAAAGCATCTCTAACAGAGCAATATATTGCCCTAATGAAAACAGAAGATGTCAACATTGAGTTCACTGAAGATGGCATCAACCAGATTGCGGACGCAGCATGGCGCGTAAACGAAACCACTGAGAACATCGGTGCGCGTCGTCTACACACAGTGATGGAGCGTCTAATGGATGAGATTTCATTCGAAGCAACAGACAAAGCTGGCAGCAAGCTAGTGATTGATGAAGCTTACGTAACATCGAAACTTGGCGAATTCGTTGAAGACGAAGACCTAAGCCGCTTCATCCTGTAGCACACCAAACTCTAACTTATTGCTCTATCTCAAAGAAATAGCAGCTAATAAGCGAATTCAAGGCCCACTTTCGAGTGGGCTTTTTATTACCCGAAAAATGGGCGTATACTCAAATCACAGTATGAAACGAAGACTTACAAAGAATTAGACCTACGATGAAACAATCTCTACTGATCTGGCTTGATGCCGCACGACCAAAAACTCTGCCTCTCGCACTTGTCTCTATTCTTACAGGAAGTAGTTTAGCGTTCGCCGGTGGTCAGTTTTCTTTATCGATAGCCCTACTGGCATTTTTAACCGCCACCCTATTACAGATTTTATCGAACCTAGCCAATGACTATGGCGACGCCGTAAAAGGCACAGACAACGAAAATCGTCTGGGGCCAACACGTGCCATGCAATCTGGCGCGGTAACAGCGAAAACCATGAAGCAAGCGATCATCCTCAACATCGTGTTTACTATGGTCGCTGGGCTGATTCTTATTTTTCATGCCTTAACCTCGATTGAAAGTATCTTATCTTTCATTGCGTTAGGCATATTAGCCATTGTTGCTGCCATCGCTTATACCGTCGGTAATAAGCCTTATGGCTATATTGGCCTTGGCGACTTATCGGTATTTATCTTCTTCGGTTTATTAGGTGTTTCAGGGACTTACTTCTTGCACACTGGCCATGTTGAACCAAGCCTATTCCTTCCGGCATTGGGCTGTGGCTTGATGGCGGTTGCGGTACTCAATATCAACAACATGCGTGATATCGAAAACGACAGCGAATGTGGTAAGCGCACCATGGCGGTTCGCCTAGGACAACGCAAAGCCAAACACTATCATTTTGCTCTGCTTGGCCTCGCCCTTGCGTCTTTCGCTATCTACCTGCTTATTCAAGAAAAACCGGTCTGGATCAGCCTGCCGTTTTTGCTGAGCATTATTATTGTTTACAAGCATGGCAAAGCCGTTTGGGAAACCGAAAAGCCAGCGCAAATTGCACCAATGATGCCCGTGATTGTGAAATGCTCACTGGTCACTAACCTATTGTTTGCAGGGGTTGTCGTAGCTCAAACTCTATTGAGTTAAATGAGACTAATCATTGCAAAGGGATCAAGCGCCGATATACTCAAAGTAAGCTCATTGTTCAAAAGGTATACTAATGGAATACAACACTTCAGCACTGTGCGACATATATTTGGATCAAGTTGATGTCGTGGAGCCAATGTTCAGCAACTTCGGTGGACGTGCATCCTTCGCAGGACAGATCACGACATTAAAGTGTTTTGAAGACAACGCTTTGATTCGCTCTGTACTAGAGCAAGACGGTCTGGGGCGTGTGTTGTTAATCGATGGGGGCGGCTCACTGCGTAAAGCGCTGATCGATGCTGAGATAGCCCTACTTGCCGAAGACAATGAGTGGGAAGGGATTGTGGTTTACGGGTGCGTTCGTGAAGTCGATGAGCTTGAAGACATGAACCTAGGTATCCAAGCCTTGGCTTCTATCCCTGTTGGTGCGAGCCAAGAAGGTGTCGGTGAATTAGACGTTCCAGTGAACTTTGGCAGCGTGACCTTCTTACCTGAAGATTACCTCTACGCAGACAACACTGGCATCATTCTTTCTGCCGAACCTCTAGATGTAGAACTCGATTTGGATGTCGAGGAAGAAGACGTCGAGTAACTCTCACTCAGCTTCAAATAATAAAACAAATCATAAGAACACAAACAAAAACGCCCGCTACTGAGTAGCGGGCGTTTTTTTTAAATCTGAAGAGTCGATTACTCTACTTCATCCATTTTACCAAGAAGGTTACGGATGCGATCTTGCCATGCTGAATGCTCTTCCTGCATTTGCTGAGTTTTTTGCTCTAGCTCGTGACGGCTTGCTTTAAGCTCACCAGCTTCTGTTGCTAGTGCTTGTTTCTCTTCTTTAAGCTCTTCCACTTCCATTTGAAGAAGTGCAATTGTATCTACTGCTGTTTGAATTTTTGCTTCTAGCTGCTCTAGTACTTCAAAAGACATTCTGGCCTACCTTTAAGTTATCCGTTTGATGGTGAAGGTTCACTCCACTTATTTCCCCATTCTACTCAGCAGAGCAAGGATAAACACTCAATATATTCGATATTTTGCGCCATTCGATGAAAAAAACAGCGCTTTTTACCGAATATTGACGTGAACGATTACCGCCACAACGGCAAACCGATTATTTTGATGAATAATAACTGTTTTCCACTGCGAATTGATCGAGAGCAATCTCCAAAAAACAAAAAGGCAAACGTTTCCTTTTGGATATGGTAAAATTCGCCGCGAAATTTCTATTCCCCCTTTGAAAATTTTGGAGTCCGCATGAAACGCGATTTAGCAATGTCATTCTCTCGTGTCACAGAAGGTGCAGCACTAGCTGGTTACAAGTGGCTTGGCCGTGGCGATAAAAACGCTGCAGATGGCGCTGCTGTAGAAGTAATGCGTAGCCTATTAAACAAAACCGAAATTAGCGGTGAGATTGTTATCGGCGAAGGTGAAATCGATGATGCACCTATGCTATACATCGGCGAAAACGTAGGTGTGGGCGGCGACGCTGTCGACATCGCAGTTGACCCAATTGAAGGGACACGCATGACAGCAATGGGCCAATCAAATGCATTGGCTGTATTGGCTGCGGGCGAAAAAGGCAGCTTCCTTAAAGCGCCTGATATGTACATGGAAAAGTTGGTTGTTGGCCCTGGCGCTAAAGGCGTGATTGACCTAGAACTGCCACTAACAGAAAACCTAGAAAACATCGCTAAAGCACTAGGTAAAACACTTGATACTCTAGTCGTAACCACGCTTGCTAAGCCTCGTCATGATCAAGTCATCGCCGACATGCAAGCAATGGGCGTTCGTGTATTTGCTGTGCCAGACGGTGATGTTGCGGCTTCTATCTTAACCTGTATGCCAGACAGTGAAGTAGACGTCATGTACTGCATCGGCGGCGCACCTGAAGGTGTGGTCTCGGCGGCGGTAATTCGCGCACTCGACGGCGACATGCACGGTCGTCTTCTACCTCGCCACGAAGTGAAAGGCGACACAGAAGAGAACCGCAAGCACGGTGAACTTGAACTTGAGCGCTGCGCAGAAATGGGCGTAACGGCGGGTATCGTATTGAAGATGGAAGACATGGCACGCAGCGACAACGTTGTATTCTCAGCAACAGGCATCACTAAGGGTGACTTGCTAGAAGGTATTTCTCGTCAAGGTAATATCGCAACCACAGAAACCCTGCTTATCCGTGGCCGCTGCCGTACAATTCGCCGCATCAAATCTATCCACTACCTAGAGCGTAAAGATCCAGAAGTAGTAGGTCATATCCTGTAAGCCTAAATTCGGTGAAACAGAATATTCCAAGGCTGATACCTAGTATCAGCCTTTTGTTTTATTAGCGCACCAGAATCTGACCATGGCAGCCAATAGAGTAAAACGCTATCTATAGAGTAAATTATCATCAATATAGTAAATGGTTTGCTTTATAAACACCTTGCCTCATAATAGTAAGGTTCATTAGGTAGGGATAGTATGAAAACAAGCGACAGAATCTTACAGACCATTAAGCGTCAAGGCGCGGTAACCGCGAAACAACTGTCAGAAGAATTTGGCATGACGACAATGGGGGCAAGGCAACATCTGCAAAGCCTGGAAGATGACGGTATTCTTGCGTTTCATGATGTGAAAGTGAAAGTGGGTCGCCCGACTCGCCACTGGTCCCTGACTCAACAAGGTCATAACCAATTTTCAGACCGACATGGTGAACTCACCATTCAAGTGATTGATGCTGTCGAGAATCTATTTGGTAAAGAAGGGCTGGCTAAGGTTGCTGCCGAGCGTGAACAACACACTCTTAAGCAGTATCAAACTGCGCTGTCTGGCTGTGATTCACTCATCAGCAAGCTTAAAAAACTCACCCAGCTTCGTGAAGACGAAGGCTACATGGCTGAGCTTCAAGAGCATGATGATCACTACATCTTGATTGAGAACCACTGCCCTATCTGTAAGGCTGCAACTCGCTGCCCTAGCCTGTGCCAATCTGAGCTCAACGTGTTTACTGAGTTACTAAAAGATGAGTGTCACGTGAGCCGTACAGAGCACATCATTGCTGGCGAACGACGCTGCACTTACACCTTAACACCCGCCCTTTGATTGCAAAGGTAATCGGCTAATACCGTCTCAATATTGAGAAAATACAAATAGATTAAAATTTGTACAGATTTCTTTCTTAAGCTTAGAGCATATGAAACACGCTTAATGCTAAGGAAGGAATGATGGCGCATCCACAACCCGCTCAAAAACTGCCACCCTTTGATGAACTTGTCCAACTCGCGAAAAGCGACCCGAAAGCATTCAATCAATTCAAACACGAGATGTGCGAACAGATGATTTGTTCGGCTTCAGACGTGATGCAAGACCGACTTCGTGCGCAGCAAAGTCACATCGACTTAGTGGTTAGCCGTTGTAAAAACCCACACCACGCCAATGTCGTACTCATGCAAGAGCTGCGCTGTCAGGTCTGTAAGTTCCAAGATGCACTCGAAGGGCGCTGCGGCTTTGAAGAATCTTTGCCTGAAAATGTCGTGCCTTTTAAGCCGAATACCGAACCTAAAATGTACTGAAATTAGCAAAGCACTAAAAAGAAAAAGGGAGCGTAATGCCCCCTTCTTATTGGTTCGCTGTTCAATATTCACATGGGTCTTCGCCGTAGTCATTACGGCCTTCTGTACCTTTCAACAAACCACACTCAATCAGAATCCAGAAACCACACACTAATGCCGCGACGGTTGCCGCCATATGAATTGGCGATACCGGCTCTGTCGTCGTTGCAACCATTGGCGAAGCTAAACGACCCAATACTAATGGCACATTCAATAGTAGCCAGTAATTAGACTTATTGCGGTCGTGCCAGCGCTTAGCGGTTACCGCAAGGTCTGGGATCACAAGCATCAATAGGATGATTGGTAGCAGGATATAAGAGTAAGCAGGGAACAACACAGAGATACCTGAAGCAAAACCGGTAATCGCTATGTAGTAGAAAACATTCCAAATCCAGTAAGTCTTACGACCAATTCTCCCCTTGAAAGAGAGCAGTAATTCTTTCATCGACATCTTAAATACTCAAATTTATACGCCGCTAAAAGTCAGCAGCAATGGTTAGTTTATTACTTTTTGAAAGCAACTTTTATCCATATCACGAATATTCACCGTTAAGCTTCTTACATGACTCGCTTGTTCTTGCAGGATCTGCATTAACGATCGTGACAATTCTCGCTTTTGCTCTTCCGTTCGTCCCGAAAGTAACTCAAAGCTGATATGAATAAAGTCTACACTATCTTCCTCATCACCGACCAACCAATTATGGCAACGCAGTGAACGAGATTTCACTGATGGCACATCAAACAAGCCACATGTGAGAGCGACTTGGTGGAGATCTTCCAGTAAGCCTTGGATATTTACTCGCTCATCCACTGAATTGGAGTACTCTAGAACTAGATTCGGCATTGTTACTTCCTGTTGTTAACGCAATCGTTTGTCCCTTAATAACAACTAACGATGAAAAATCCGAGAAGTTAGCTATTATTCTGTCTGCCGGATCACTGATATATGCTCAAAATCTACTCTGACCATTGAGTAAGATCCAAGAAAGTCATGACCACAGTCATGATCTGTTGATATTAATCTGTTATATTATTTCGTAATAAAGTTTACTTTTTTACATTCGATTTATTTAAATACTTTGGAGATATTCCTATGCGTCATCCTGTAGTTATGGGTAACTGGAAACTAAACGGCAGCAAAGAAATGGTTGTTGATCTACTAAACGGTCTTAACGCTGAACTTGAAGGCGTAACAGGCGTAGACGTAGCAGTTGCTCCACCAGCACTTTTCGTTGATCTAGCAGAGCGTACGCTTACTGAAGCGGGCAGCGCGATCATCCTAGGTGCTCAAAACTCTGACCTAAACAACAGCGGTGCATTCACTGGCGACATGTCTCCAGCAATGCTTAAAGAGTTCGGCGCATCTCACATCATCATCGGTCACTCTGAGCGTCGTGAATACCACAACGAATCAGATGAGTTCGTAGCTAAGAAATTCGCATTCCTAAAAGAGAACGGCCTAACTCCAGTTCTTTGTATCGGTGAATCTGAAGCACAAAACGAAGCAGGCGAAACTGTTGCAGTATGTGCTCGTCAACTTGACGCTGTTATCAACACTCAAGGTGTTGAAGCTCTTGAAGGCGCTATCATCGCTTACGAACCAATCTGGGCTATCGGTACTGGTAAAGCAGCTACAGCTGAAGATGCACAACGCATCCACGCTCAAATCCGTGCACACATCGCAGAGAAATCTGAAGAAGTTGCTAAGAAAGTTGTTATCCAATACGGCGGTTCTGTTAAGCCAGAAAACGCAGCAGCTTACTTCGCACAACCAGACATCGACGGTGCTCTAGTTGGCGGCGCAGCTCTAGACGCGAAAAGCTTCGCAGCTATCGCTAAAGCAGCAGCTGAAGCAAAAGCTTAATGTAAACCTCACCGTTTAGATTAAATGAAAGGTCAACTTAGGTTGGCCTTTTTTGATCTCGCTCGAAAACCGCCACTCCCAACCTCTTTTTTGCACTGAGCTCTTTGTAACTTAATAACATTCCGGTTTATTAGACTGCGTTATGAAGATTTATACACAAGCTCATCTAAACACATTTCGAAAACAGCTCCGAAACAACATGCCTCAACCAGAACGCAAGCTATGGTTTTATATACGGAACAAGCAGCTTGGTATTAAGTTTCGCAGACAACATAGCATCGGAAAGTACGTCGTGGATTTCTTCAGCTGTGAACTAAAACTGGCCATTGAGATAGATGGTAATAGCCACTTTTCAGAACAAGCACAGGCTTACGATCATCAGCGTACACGAGACTTAAACAAGATTGGAATCAAGGTGCTTCGCTTTACCAATAATGAAGTTAATCAGAATCTTGAAGAAGTTTTGGTGAAAATCATGAATTCAACCCCCAAATAAACTTCTGTGTACGCATCCCCCTCTAACTCCCCCTTATTTCAACATTTTCGATTACCCTGCCGATCTAAGGTAAAGGGGGAGAATTTTCTTTGTTCACTTAGGTTCCTAGGCTTACTGAAACCATAAAATGTTCAATAAATCGCTAATAGGAAAGCTTACGTTAATCGCTAAAATTTGTTGTAGTCGGTATATGCTCCAACAACTACGGAACGGTTCCTCCCCTTTCCAATGAAAGCTAAAGGGATCTAGAAACCTGACATAAGGGGAGGCTAGGAGGGGATTTTACAATGAATCTAAAGAACGGCGGGCACAAAAAAACCGCTGAATAATCAGCGGTTTTTAAATTCTTTAAGCGAACGCTAAGCGTGGCTTAGAACAACTCTTCTGCAACGCGGAACAGCTCAGAACGGTCTGGGTTCTGCATGTTCTCGATACAATCGATGATGTCGTGGTGAACAAGTTCTTCTTTCTCGATACCCACACAACGACCACCGTGACCTTCTTGAAGAAGGTGAACAGCGTAGTTACCCATACGAGAAGCCAATACACGGTCAAATGCAGTAGGACGACCACCACGTTGGATGTGACCAAGAACCGTTGCACGAGTTTCACGACCTGTTGAAGATTCAATCTCTTTAGCCAGTTCGTTAGCATCCATCATTAGCTCAGTTAGAGCGATGATTGCGTGCTTCTTACCTTTCGCAATACCATCTTGGATGTTGCTGATAAGCTGTTCTTTATCTAGGCCAGTCTCTGGAGTAATGATGTACTCACAACCACCCGCGATTGCTGACATAAGCGTAAGGTCACCACAGTGACGGCCCATGATTTCAACAATAGAAATACGTTGGTGAGAAGAAGACGTGTCACGTAGACGGTCAATTGAATCAATAACAGTGTTAAGCGCTGTTAGGTAACCGATTGTGTAGTCAGTACCCGCGATATCGTTATCGATTGTGCCTGGAAGACCGATACATGGGTAACCCATTTCAGTCAGCTTCTTAGCACCCATGTAAGAACCGTCACCACCGATAACAACAAGTGCTTCGATACCGTGCTTCTTAAGGTTCTCAATGCCTTTCTCACGAACAGCAACGTCTTTAAATTCAGGGAAACGTGCAGAACCTAAGAAAGTACCACCACGGTTGATCACGTCAGATACGCTTGAACGGTCAAGCTTTTCGATACGGTCTTCAACAAGGCCTTGGTAGCCATCGTAAATACCGTAAACTTCAATGCCAACTGATAACGCAGTACGAACAACGCCGCGAACTGCTGCGTTCATACCTGGAGCGTCACCACCACTGGTCAAAACACCGATCTTCTTAATCATGCTCACCCTCGATTTTTGGGAATCTATTATTCAATTCTTGTTCTTGCTGATTGTATATCAACAAGATTTTAAATCTATATTTGTGCGTTATGTTACATTTCCTCAACAGGAATAGCACTCAAATCGCGTAAAATTATGTAACATTTCTACTTCTGTAAGAGTATTACAGTTTTACTCAATAACTTTGTTGATTCACATCAGAATCAACATTAATTGTTACTAAGGTGGTTTTTGAATCACCTAACAGTTAATAATTTTTACTCACTTTAGTTCAAAAGCCACTCACTTACCATTTGCCCGCTGATTTTTAGCACGCATTACCACGAGTGGAATTTCTGCTGCTTCTCTGGTCCAAATACGACCGAATACGGGTCTTGGTGAATTAATACATCAGCATCAGGGAACACGGAGATAAGCTTAGCCTCTACTTCGTCAGAAATGCGATGCGCTTCAATAAGTGGGATATTATCTTCCAATTCTAGATGCAGTTGGATGAAGCGTATTGGCCCCGAGCGACGCGTTCGTAATTGATGCACACCCAACACGCCTTCCACGCTCAATGATGTCTCTTTAATCTGTTTCAGCTCATCATCTGGCAGCTTATGATCAAGCAGAGACTGAACCGCTTCCATCGCCATTTGATAAGCGCTGTACAGAATGTAGATACCGATACCGACCGCGAATACTGAGTCCGCCTGACCAATCCCAAACCAGCTCAATGCCAGTGCCAGCATGATCGCAGCGTTCATATAAAGGTCTGATTGATAGTGCAGAGAGTCGGCCGCAATAGCTTGGCTGCCTGTTTTGTTGACCACATGCTTTTGGAATCGAACCAAACCGAAGGTCATCACCATCGCAAATAAGCTGACATAGATACCAATCTCTGGAGAATTCAGTTCATGAGGTCGGAAGAAGCGCTCAATACCATTGAGAATAAGGAAACATGCAGAGCCTGAAATAAACATTGCCTGCGCTAATGCAGCGAGAGATTCAGCCTTACCATGACCAAAGGTGTGCTCTTTGTCGGCAGGCTGCAGAGAGTAACGAACCACGATAAGGTTAACGACAGAGGCCGCGATATCCAGCATTGAATCCACGACGGAAGCCAGCAGACTCACAGAACCTGTTACCCACCACGCTGCGACTTTCACTATCAATAAAATAGTGGCGATGGTGGTGGCTGCCCAAGCGGCGAGCGTAACTAAACGTGCGTATTCTTGTTTCATAACTTGGCTATAAAGTGACTGATAGCACAAAGTATAACCTGCAAACCACCAATTGAATATGACAGCCATGATGTAAAACATTCATTTTTAAGGATCAAAAAAAGCGACACTCGGCCGCTTCTTTCTAAACACTTTCATTCAACGCTGATTTCTCAAGCAATGAATTACTTGTCTTTGTTCATGCGTTTTTCCATTTTGTCAGCACACTTAGTCATGCGCTCTTGTTGGATTTCTTTCAGTTGAGTCTTTTGCTCAGCCGTTAGTACGCTCATCATTTGGTGTTGCTTCTTAAGCATTGCTACGCGACGCTCAGTTTGCTTCTCAACCATTTGGCTTGCTAGGTCGTTTGCTGCTGCTTCGTCAAAGTTGTCAGCAAGTACCAATGCTTGAACCTTTTCGTGATGCGCTTTCATTTGCGCCATTTTTGCCGTTTTGTTTGCACCGCGCTTTGCTTTCATCTCAGCACGGTCTGCTTCACGCATCTCTTTTAACTGTTCTTTTTGAGCGTCGGTTAGGTCTAGTTGGCGCATTACTTTTTTATCGAAACCGCCACACTTGTCGTGCATACCTTTGTGGTCACCTTTATCACCACCACCGTAAGCATACGCGCTTGCTGTACCAAAAATAAGTGGAAGTGCCGCAGCTGCTAGTACAAGTTTCTTAGTCATTTTCATAATTGTTGCCTCAATTCGGTATAATAAGTCATGTGTTGCGTCTGTTTCTCAGCGCTTGAATATAGATTAGTCTTTCCCTCGTAAAGTGACGTTTAGAAAGCGTAAAGAATCGTAAAGAGTGAAAGTTGACGAATAATTAGCAGTATTATTAACCTAACTAAATGATTAAGGCTTCCCAATGGCGAACATTCTTCTTATTGATGACGACACAGAGTTAACCAGCTTACTTAAAGACATTTTGAGCTTTGAGGGCTTCACTGTCTCCGAAGCCAATGATGGCTATGCCGGGCTTGAAGCGATCAATGATGAGATTGATCTGGTCCTTTTGGATGTGATGATGCCGCGTCTTAATGGCATGGAAACACTAAAGAAACTGAGAGAAAATTGGGAAACACCAGTGCTGATGCTGACCGCAAAAGGCGAAGAGATCGACCGTGTGATTGGTCTTGAACTTGGCGCGGATGATTACCTGCCTAAACCTTTCAGTGACCGAGAGTTGTTAGCGCGTATTCGAGCTATCTTGCGTCGTACTCAAACCAACACCGCACCTAAGGCGGCCAGTGATAGAGTTCAATATCAAGACATCGAAGTCTTCCCTGGCAAACAAGAAGCCTACTGCAATGGGGAGCTCATCGACCTCACCACAACCGAGTTCGCCCTACTGAGTCACCTTATCCAAAACCCAGGGCAAGTGATCACCAAAGAAGCATTGAGTTTGGATGTGCTGGGTAAAAGGCTCGCAGCGTTTGACCGCGCGATAGACATGCACATCTCTAATCTACGTAAGAAGATTCCTGAGCGCACTGACGGCAAATCACGTATCAAAACCTTACGAGGCCGTGGCTACTTATTGGTAGAGGAAGATTAATGCGTATACCTAAAATCACCAGCTTATATGGACGTATCTTTGCTATCTTTTGGTTCACCATGTTACTGGTGCTTTTGTCGGTGCTGTCACTTCCCCATTTAGACCCTCGAGTCGCGCGAGATGTGCCCGCAGATCACCTCGATAAACTCGAGCGTATCGCTAAAATCACAGAGAAACGCTACGCCAAAGAACCTAATCTGGGCAAGATTGTCTTCCAACTGGAGGCGCCACGCAGCCGCAAGGATTCTAGAGCTCGCATCTACCTGACCGATCTTGAGGGCGCAGTCCTTACCTCGAAAAGGCATTCAGACTATAAGCTAAAGGCGATTCGTAACTTTGTTACCTCGATTGATAACCCTGAGATACCGAAGCAAAAACTCTACGGACACTACATGGTCGCAGGGCCAGTGCCAATTACTCTCGCTGGTGAAGAGTTGCTGATGTATGCCGGAGTGAAGTGGAACCAACCACCGCCATTCTTACTGCGCCTGTTTGATAGACCTCTGCAGCTATTGCTTGCCGTGATGTTGGCGAGTACCCCGCTATTACTTTGGTTAGCTTGGGCACTGAGTCAACCCGCTCGCAGGCTAGAACGCGCGGCACAACGCGTGGCGAAAGGTCAATTCGAGGTCGATCCAACACTCGAAAAAGGTACTTCAGAGTTCAGACAAGCTGGTGAAAGCTTTAACCAGATGGTAGAAGCGGTAAACCAGATGATTTCGGGGCAACAACGCCTGCTCTCTGATATCTCACACGAGCTCCGCTCGCCACTGACACGTCTTCGCATGGCCAATGCACTGGCGATTCGTAAACAAGGCGAGAGCCAAGAGTTAGAACGCATTGATACCGAAGCACAGCGTTTGGAACAGATGATCAGTGAGCTGCTGACGCTATCTCGTATGCAGGTCGACAGCCATATTACTCGTGAGGTTCAGCCTATCTCGAGCCTATGGGAAGAGATCTTAAAAGACGCAGAGTTTGAAGCCGAACAGATGGGCAAACAACTGACGTTCTCGGAGATCCCAGAACGCTCTATTTCGGGGAACCCTAAACTGCTGATGAGTGCGCTAGACAACATTACACGCAATGCCATCTACTACGGTAAAGACCAAGTGGATGTACAGTTCCATGTGGTTCAAGATCAGCTAACAATTTGCGTCAATGATAATGGTGATGGTGTTCCAGAGGATGAACTCGATTCTATCTTCAGACCTTTTTACCGTGTCTCAACAGCGCGTGACAGAAACTCTGGCGGCACAGGGCTTGGATTAACCATTACTGAAAGTGCGATTCGCCAACACAGCGGAACCATCACCGCAACCCGCAGCCAGCTCGGTGGATTACAACTCGAAATCACCCTGCCTATCTTACCGGTGTAATACCCCCACAAAGATCGCAGTTGATAATGATTGTCATTACCATTATGGTAAATCCTCTAATTAAGGAGGATTTACCATGTCGCACACTTTCCCTGCTTTACCCTACGCTTACGATGCCCTAGAGCCTTACATTGACGCTAAGACAATGGAAGTGCATTACAGCAAGCACCATAGAACCTACTACGATAAGTTTGTTGCGGCGGTGTCTGGCAGCGAGCTAGAACAGCAATCTCTGACCGAGATCTTCGCCAACATCTCTCAGCACAGCCCGGCTGTTCGTAACAATGGCGGTGGCTACTACAATCACATCTTGTACTGGAACTGCATGTCGCGAGACGGCGGTGGTGAACCTACGGGCGAGCTTGGTGAGGCTATCAAGAGTACCTTCGGAGATTTCGAGACCTTCCAAGATCAGTTCGCTCAAGCGGCGCTCAATACCTTTGGCTCGGGCTTTGCTTGGCTAGTGGTAGAGCAAGGACAACTGAAGATCATCTCGACCTCAAATCAAGACAACCCATGGATGGATACCATCGCTAGCAACGGTGAGCCGATTCTTGCATTGGATGTTTGGGAACACGCCTACTACATCAGCTACCAAAACCGTCGCCCTGATTACATCAACGCATGGTGGAATGTGGTGAATTGGAAGGCGGTTTCTGAAAACTACGCGCAAGCACTAACGAACCAAGCGTAAGCGAATGGTGACGGTGGCGAACTGTACTCACTCAGCTTGCCACCGTATACTCGGGCTATCTTTGATTACTCTTGTGAACCAACATGTTTGATATCGCTCTATACGAACCAGAAATTGCACCCAATACGGGTAACATCATCCGCCTATGTGCTAACTGCGGCGCAAACCTGCACCTGATTGAACCGCTTGGCTTTGATTTTGAAGAGAAGAAGGTTCGTCGTGCTGGATTGGATTACCACGACCTTGCGCGAGTTAAGCGTCACAAGAACCTAGAAGCTTTCCTTGAGTATCTAGAGAATGAACGTGAGGGTGATTTCCGCATCTTTGCTTGCACCACAAAAACGACAGGCCACCACGTTGATGCGAAATTCCAACAAGGCGATGTGCTGATGTTTGGCCCTGAGACTCGCGGCCTGCCTGCTGAGTTCATTGAAAGCATGCCAATGGAGCAACGTATTCGTATTCCAATGATGCCAGACGCACGCAGCCTCAACCTGTCTAACGCAGTGGCAATCATTGCTTTTGAAGCATGGCGACAAATGGGCTTTGAAGGCGCGGTATAACCGAACACTCAAGCTTATCTTTTATCTGTTATCTGTTATCGATAGTAAACAGTAAGTAACAGCTAGCGACAGACAATAAAAAAGGCTCTTACCATTATCACTTTCTTGCGAAGGATAAAGGTAAGAGCCTTTTCTGTTTTCCCTCTATCTAAAGAGAAAAAAGATTAATTAGTTTAAGCGATTACGATCGTTGTCGTCGTCTTTCTTCTCAAACTCACCCTCAAAGGTGTTGCCGTCTTTTGATTGATCAGATGGATCGCGATTGAATGGGTCTTGTCCAAATGGGCTCTGGCCAAAACCAGCTTGTCCACCGGCATGGAAACCGCCAGACATATTAGTCACCACCATTTTTTCCATCATTTTCTTGGCAATCATCGCTCTTGGTGCTGGCAATAATACCAACATACCGAGTGCGTCCGTCATAAAACCCGGAGTCAGCAGCAATACACCGGCAACTGCAAGCATCACACCTTCAAGAATCTGTTGTGCTGGCATTTCGCCTTGTTGCAAACGACCTTGCACAGACATAAGTGTCTGAATGCCTTGGCTACGAACCAGCGATGCACCCACAAATGCAGTGATCAAAACCAACGCAATAGTTGGCCACAATCCTAAGAAGCCACCAACTTGAATAAATAGCCCAATCTCAATGATGGGTACGAAGATAAATAGTAATAATAAGATAGGAAACACACGCCCTCCTTTGTTACTTGCAGTTTACGCTGAAAGCCCTAACAATCTCAAATTTATCCTGTAAATAAGCGTGTTTATTGACCAAGAATAACTTTGCAAAATATTGACGAAACAAAACCGAAAAAGGTGATCCACTTAATATTTTTATGCGCTAAGTACAGTATCATGTGCCACATAAGTCAGGACGGATTTATCAGCCCAATATTCTAGCGAACGGAGTATTTGCACACAGAATAGGCTAATAACTAACTATATAATCAGAATAATTCTCTAAGGATCCTGTTATGGCTACTCAATCAGAAGCTCAAGTTGAAGCTCCTCAAGCTACTCGTCTCGAAGAAGATCTATTAGGTCAACGTCATGTTCCGGCTGATGCTTACTACGGCATCCACACTCTACGCGCAGTTGAAAACTTCAACATCTCAAATGTAACGATCTCAGATGTACCTGAATTCGTTCGCGGTATGGTGATGACTAAGAAAGCAGCGGCTTTAGCAAACAAAGAGTTAGGTGTAATTCCAAGCGAAGTGGCTAAATACATCATCCAAGCTTGTGACCTAATTCTAGACACGGGTAAGTGCATGGATCAGTTCCCATCGGACGTTTTCCAAGGTGGTGCTGGTACTTCTGTAAACATGAACGCAAACGAAGTTGTTGCGAACGTGGCTCTTGAACTTATGGGCAAAGAAAAAGGCCAATACGAGTTCATCAACCCGAACGACCATGTAAACCGCAGCCAATCTACAAACTGTGCTTACCCAACTGGCTTCCGTATCTCTGTTTACAACAGCGTTCGTAAACTGATTGATGCGATCGAATACCTAAAAGGTGCATTCGAGCTTAAGAGCCAAGAATTCAACACGATTTTGAAGATGGGTCGTACTCAGCTTCAAGACGCAGTTCCAATGACGGTTGGCCAAGAGTTCCACGCTTGGGCTGTAACCATCAATGAAGAAATCAAAAACCTAGAATACACTTCAAAACTACTGCTTGAAGTAAACCTAGGCGCAACGGCTATCGGTACAGGTCTGAACGCAGCACCGGGTTACCAAGGCCTAGCAGTGAAACACCTAGCAGAAGTAACAGGCCTAGAGTGTGTAGCGGCTGAAGATTTAATCGAAGCAACGTCTGACTGTGGCGCATACGTAATGACGCACGGCGCACTTAAGCGTCTAGCAGTTAAGCTATCTAAGATCTGTAACGACTTGCGTCTACTTTCTTCAGGTCCACGTACTGGTTTGAACGAGCTAAACCTACCTGAACTGCAAGCAGGTTCTTCAATCATGCCTGCTAAAGTAAACCCAGTTGTACCTGAAGTAGTAAACCAAGTTTGCTTCAAAGTTCTAGGTAACGACAACACGGTTTCTTTCGCTGCGGAAGGTGGTCAACTTCAACTGAACGTAATGGAACCTGTTATTGCACAAAGCATGTTTGAGTCTCTAGACATCCTAACAAACGCTTGTGTGAACCTACGCGACAAGTGTGTAGACGGCATTACGGTGAACAAAGAAGTATGTGAAGCGCACGTATTTAACTCTATCGGTATCGTCACTTACCTAAACCCATACATTGGCCACCACGAGGGTGACATTGTTGGTAAGATCTGTGCTGAGACAGGTAAGAGCGTTCGTGATGTGGTTCTAGAGCGCGGTTTATTAACCGAAGAAGAACTTGATGACATTTTCTCTGTTGAAAATTTGATGCATCCTCAGTATAAAGCGAAGCGCTACGAATAAAGTTAGCGAGAAAGGGTTCCAAACGGAGCCCTTTTTTAGGCTCCAATACGGTTAACCATGATTATTTTGTGGATTTCCGTTGGTTGCGCTTTTGCCAAATTGAATCTAAACCATAGAACTATTATGTGAACATTCCAGCGGCGAATGTTCACATAATAAAATCTAAATGAGGTGTTACTTATGATTGCAGTAGAACTGTTTGTCGTCCTGCTCTTTATCTTTTTGGGGGCCAGAATTGGCGGTATCGGTATTGGTTTTGCCGGTGGTGCTGGTGTTATTGCCCTTTCACTTATTCTTGGCGTTCCAACAAGCCAATCTTTCATCCCGATCGACGTAATCTTGATCATCATGTCAGTTATCACCGCAATTGCTGCAATGCAAGTTGCTGGCGGTATGGACTGGTTGGTACAAATTGCCGAAAACTTTTTGCGTAAACACCCTGAACGCATCACCTTTTACGCGCCGATTGTGACCTTTGTAATGACATTAATGGCGGGTACTGGTCACACAGCATTCTCTACGCTTCCTGTTATTGCAGAAGTAGCGAAAGGCCAAGGTGTTCGTCCTTCTCGTCCACTGTCTATCGCAGTTGTCGCTTCTCAAATTGCTATCACAGCTTCGCCAATCTCGGCTGCAGTTGTGGCTTTCGCAGCAATGTTGGCACCATTTGGTGTTGATTACCTAACGCTATTGATGGTTTGTATCCCAACAACCTTCATCGCTTGTATGGTTGGTGCGGTTGTTGCTAACTACATGGGTAGCGAATTGAAAGACGATCCTGTTTATCAAGAACGTCTAGAGAAAGGTCTAATCAAGCTAGCAACAGAAGAGAAACGCGAAATTCTACCTACAGCGAAGAAAGCAACGTACATCTTCCTAGCTGCAATTGGTTTCGTGGTTTGTTACGCAGCGGCTATCTCTAGCTCTGTTGGCCTAATTGAAAACCCGGCGCTAGGTCGTAACGAAGCGATCATGTCTGTAATGCTGGCAGCAGCAGCGGCTATCGTGATGTTCACTAAGATTGATGCAGCGAAGATTTCTTCAGCACCAACGTTCCGTTCTGGTATGACGGCATGTGTATGTGTACTTGGTGTGGCTTGGTTAGGTTCAACGTTTGTAAACGCACACGTTGCTGAAATCAAAGACGTAGCAGGCGCTCTACTGGCTGATTACCCATGGATGCTGGCTCTTGTTCTGTTCTTCGCTTCTATGCTGCTTTACTCTCAAGGCGCAACAACAGTTGCACTGATGCCTGCAGCACTAGCGATTGGCGTAGCACCACTAACAGCCGTTGCTTCTTTTGCTGCGGTAAGTGCGCTGTTCGTACTTCCAACTTACCCTACGCTACTAGCAGCGGTTGAGATGGATGACACAGGCTCAACGCGTATCGGTAACTACGTATTCAACCACCCATTCTTCATTCCAGGTGTGGTAACAATCAGTACTGCGGTAGCACTCGGCTTCGCATTCGGCGGTCTGTTTATCTAACATTCGCTGGTGATTGAACATTTAAAAGGAAGCTTCGGCTTCCTTTTTTGTTTTCTGCTCAATGTGTTATTTGATACGCATCAAATAACCATTATAAACTTTAAAAGCCGCCTAAAAATAAAGTTTGAATAAAATTCCAAGATTATTCTGCCTAATCATAAACAACACCTACCAAATCAATCTCCTTCCACTTCCAGTTAATCCAAAACGAATATTAATCCAAGCTAACTAACCAAAAAACCTTGACAATTTTCTGCCATTTTTTAGCCCTTTTATTAGCCATTATTTTTGTGAACAGCACCAAACTTAAATACCGGAGTAAGGAATAAAATAACCGCAGCTAAATTAAATCTAACTTCATTTGGATTAGTAAATATAAAAACAACCTTAATTTAAAGTCAGCAACTTTATATCGTTGAGTGCTTTATAAGTGTCCGTGTATTTACAATCTATAAATCATTAGTCGCTAATTCACATCACTTCTATTTAAGATGATGTAAGGAGATAGCCATGACAACTCAAACGATACCAAGCGAGAAAAAAAAGGGCGGCTTCTTTGCCAACTTTAAATTCCCTTCTGCCTACACCATTCTATTTATTCTGATTGCGTTCGTTGCACTGCTTACCTGGATTGTTCCAGCAGGCCAATACGACCGTGCAATGAATGAAGAGCTAGGCCGAGAAGTACCCGTAACCGGAACCTATCAAGCGGTAGAAGGTAACCCTCAAGGCGTGATTGATGTACTGCTCGCGCCTATTGACGGCTTCTATGACCACAATAGCTATGAAGCGGCGGCTATCGACGTTTCGCTGTTCATCTTAATCATTGGTGGCTTCTTAGGGCTAGTAACCAAAACGGGTGCCATTGATGCCGGTATCGAGCGCGTCACCGCCCGCTTAGAAGGGCGAGAAGAGTTGATGATACCAATACTGATGGCGCTATTTGCCGCAGGTGGTACCGTCTACGGCATGGCGGAAGAATCACTGCCCTTCTATACATTGCTAGTGCCGGTAATGATGGCAGCTCGCTTTGACCCTCTTGTTGCCGCTGCGACCGTACTGCTTGGTGCAGGTATTGGGGTGCTGGGTTCAACGATTAACCCATTCGCAACCGTGATCGCTGCCAACGCCTCTGGTATTCCATTTACAGACGGTATCGTGTTGCGCATTGCGATGTTGATTATTGGTTGGGGTATTTGTGTTGCCTACGTAATGCGTTACGCAAGAATGGTTCAAGCCGATCCAACAACATCAATTGTCTACGACAAATACGAAGAGAACAAAGCGCACTTCTTAGGTAATGCGAGCGGCGAAAAACTTGAATTCACCGCGACTCGCAAACTGATTCTGACCATTTTTGGTGGCTCGTTCGCTGTAATGATTTATGGTGTATCCGTTGCTGGATGGTGGATGGCTGAGATCTCAGCGATGTTCTTAGCAGCAACCATCATCGTTGGTATTGTGGCTCGCATGAGCGAAGAAGAGTTTACCACCAGCTTCATTGATGGTGCCCGCGACCTACTTGGCGTTGCGCTCATCATAGGTATTGCACGTGGTATCGTAGTGGTGATGGACCGCGGTATGATCACCGATACCATTCTCTTCTCAGCAGAACAGATGGTAACGGGGCTTTCTTCGGTTATCTTCATTAACGTGATGTTCTTCTTAGAGATTCTACTGTCGTTCTTAGTGCCATCGACCTCTGGCTTAGCGGTACTGACCATGCCAATCATGGCACCACTGGCCGACTTTGCTGGCGTAGGTCGTGACTTGGTTATCACTGCGTACCAATCTGCATCTGGCTTGGTGAACCTAATCACCCCAACCTCCGCGGTGGTGATGGGTGGTTTGGCGATTGCTCGTGTCCCTTACGTGCGCTGGGTTAAATGGGTGATGCCACTAGTCGGTATATTGATGGTGTTCTGCATTGTTGTACTGAGTATTGGTGCGCTGATCTAACTAACAGCACTTCACTCCTTTCTCATCCAAAGCCGCTTCTCACAGCGGCTTTTTTATTGTTCCCTCTCAATGTAACCCTCTGCCACTGAAACAGCTCCTCAAAGCCATACACGCGATATTCAAGGTTCTTCTGTTCGTAGCCAAGCTCAACCAAACTCAAAGCACTCGCAATAGAAGAATCAATCCTACTTTTAAACATCTAATTTTCTTGATGAAATAACACTCTATTTTCAACCATGATGTTTAAACAAATAGTTAGTCACTTATTAGCGTTAATTATATTTAAAGTAATTAATAGCCTAATAAACAGACGAGGATTAATGCCCTTTTCTATCAAAAAACACACTTAAACAGCCGATTTTAAAATGTGATCGCAACAGCTTTATTCGCATTTACTTTGTTAATAAACAATTAATTCCACATCCAAAATTAAATATCTAAATAAAAACACTGCATACTTCCAAGCTAAGTACACTCTTATCAATAAAACTATTCTGCATATAATCCCTCGTAAATTAGATTCTAGTAAGTTTCGTCAAAAAAGCGTGCATAAAGTTCCCTAACTGCTAACTATTTAGAATGTATTATTCATAACTGAAAGTGCATAAAGTTTGTTAAAACCCTTAATTTTAAAGGGCTGCGGGATAAAAAACGATTTGTGATAGATCTCTAAGAATACCTGACTAGCAGGCGTAATATTAATTCCAGACAAGAGATATGAATAAATAATTCATTCTTCTCAACTGAAAATAAATAATTACTCTTAGCGATAAAAGTAATTCAAATATATAAGAGAGAGACGATCATGAGTAAGTTCTATGTAGGTTCTGAAATAGGTCAATTACGCCGCGTTCTAGTTCACCGTCCAAGACGCGCACTGACTCACCTAACACCCTCTAACTGTCACGATTTACTATTTGATGACGTACTGGCTGTTGAACGTGCTGGTAAAGAGCATGACGCATTTACTCAAACGCTGCGTGATCAAGGTGTTGAAGTTCTTCTTCTTACTGACCTACTAGCAGACACGCTAGCAGTGCCAGAAGCGAAAGATTGGCTTTTGAATCATCAAGTTTCTGATTACCGCTTAGGCAAAACCTTTGCTAACGATGTGCGCTGCTACTTGGGCGACTTACCAAACCTAGAACTAGCAAAAATCCTAACGGGTGGTCTGTCTTACGCTGAGATGCCAATGAAATCATCTTCAATGATGCAAGGCATGCACGCACCAACCGACTTCATTATCGAACCGCTACCAAACCACCTATTTACTCGTGACACATCTTGCTGGGTATACGGTGGCGTATCCATCAACCCGATGGCGAAACCTGCTCGTCAACGTGAAACCAACCACGTTCGCGCTATTTACCGCTGGCACCCAACATTTGCTGGCCAAGACTTCATTAAGTACTTCGGCGATGAAGAAAACATCAGCTACGACAACTCAACCATTGAAGGCGGTGACGTTCTTGTAATCGGTCGCGGTACGGTTCTTATCGGTATGTCTGAGCGTACAACAGCACAAGGTGTTGAGCACTTAGCATCTAGCCTATTCAAACACGGTCAAGCGAAACAAGTTATCGCAATGCAGCTACCAAAACACCGCTCTTGCATGCACTTAGACACCGTTATGACGCACATGAACGAAGATACGTTCTCTGTTTACCCTGAAGTGGTGAGTAAAGACGTACAGTGCTGGAACCTAACTGGTGATGAGTCTGGCGCAGTGAAAGTGAAAGAAGAAGGCTACTTCGTAACAGCTATCGAAAAAGCACTTGGCGTAGACAAGCTAAACCTAATCACGACCGGTGGTGACAACTTCCATGCAGAACGTGAGCAGTGGAACGATGCAAACAACGTTCTAACGGTTAAACCTGGCGTTGTGATTGGCTACGAAGGCAACACCTACACCAATGAAAAATACGATAAAGCAGGCATCACAGTTCTTCCTATCCCTGGAGATGAACTTGGCCGCGGTCGCGGTGGCGCACGCTGCATGAGCAGCCCAATTGAGCGTGATGGTATCTAATCACTAAGACGAAAACGGCCAAGTTGAATGATCTTAAATAATCTCAGCTTGGCCAAAATGAGAGAACACAATTATGACTAAGCAAACTGTTGTTGTTGCACTCGGCGGTAATGCCCTACTTCGTCGCGGTGAGCCGTTAGAAGCCGATGTTCAACGCCGTAATATTGAAACAGCGGTTAAAACCATCTCTGAAATCGCGAAAGTGTACAACGTGGTTCTAGTACATGGTAATGGCCCACAAGTTGGTTTACTGGCTCTGCAAGGTTTGGAATACAAAAAAGTAAACCCGTATCCGCTAGATGTATTGGGCAGTGAGACTCAAGGCATGATCGGCTACATGCTGATGCAAGAGTTCAAGAACTATCTACCTAACCGCAACATCTCGTGCATGTTGACGCAAATGACCGTTGATCCAAACGATCCTGCATTCGCCGATCCAACGAAGCCGATTGGCCCGATCTACGAAGAAGCGGAAGCGCGTGAATTGGCGGAGAAATTCCACTGGATCGTCAAACCAGACGGCCAACACTTTCGTCGCGTTGTGCCAAGCCCACGCCCTACTGGCATTGTTGAGCACGAAGCGATCACCCAACTTATCGATGCAGGCCACCTAGTGATTTGTACTGGCGGCGGTGGCATCCCAGTGAAAAAAGAGAACGGCAAATTAGTGGGTGTTGAAGCGGTTATCGACAAAGACATGTCAGCGGCTTTCTTAGCGAAACAACTGGATGCGGATGCACTGCTTATTTTGACCGACGCGGACGCTGTTTACCTTGATTGGGGCAAACCGACTCAACACGCACTGCGCAGCACCACACCAAGTGAACTGGCGAAATTCGAATTTGATGCAGGCTCTATGGGACCAAAAATTGAAGCATCGTGCGAATTCATTCAGCAAGGCGGCAAAGTCGTCGGTATTGGTGCACTCGAAGATGGTTTGCAAATCCTGCAAGGCTTGGCGGGCACCAACATCACCAAAGATTAATCTACTCGCGAGCTTTTCAAACCTTGCGAGAAAACTGAATCACCGTTTGAACTGAAATTAATACACAAAAATTGAATCGCGCTTTCTTGAATTTTCTTTCCCTGTAACAAGAAAGCGCCTAAATCTAAGAAGGAATACATCATGGCTTTTAACCTACGCAATCGTAACTTCCTAAAACTACTAGATTTCACTCCACGCGAAATTCAACACTTATTAGATCTTTCTATGGAGCTAAAAAAAGCGAAGTACAACGGTTACGAACAGCCAACACTAACTGGCAAAAACATTGCGCTTATCTTTGAGAAAACCTCAACTCGTACTCGCTGTGCATTCGAAGTAGCGGCATTCGACCAAGGCGCTCGCGTGTCTTACTTAGGCCCATCTGGCTCTCAAATTGGCCACAAAGAATCAATGAAAGATACCGCTCGCGTTCTTGGCCGTATGTACGATGGCATTGAATACCGCGGCTTCGGTCAAGAGATTGTTGAAGAGCTAGGCGCTTACGCTGGAGTTCCAGTATGGAATGGTCTGACTGACGAATTCCACCCTACACAAATTCTTGCTGACTTCCTAACCATGACGGAATACGGCCGTGGTAAACAACTGCATGAAATCAGCTTTGCTTACCTAGGTGATGCTCGCAACAACATGGGTAACTCTCTGATGGTTGGCGCAGCGAAAATGGGCATGGACATTCGCCTTGTTGCTCCAAAACAGTTCTGGCCACAAGAAGAACTATTGGCTCAGTGTCGTGAAATCGCAGAGCACACAGGTGGCAAAATTACACTGACTGAAGATGTTCAAGAAGGCGTGCAAGGTTGTGACTTCCTGTACACCGACGTTTGGGTATCTATGGGCGAAGCGAAAGAAGCATGGGCTGAGCGTATCAACCTAATGATGCCTTACCAAGTGAACATGGAAATGCTGAAAGCAACGGGTAACCCACATGTGAAATTCATGCACTGTCTGCCAGCTTTCCATGGCGAAGATACCACGGTAGGCAAACAACTTGCGGCTGAATATCCACAGCTAAAAGACGGTGTGGAAGTGACTGATGAGGTAGTTGAGTCTGAATACTCTATCGTGTTCGATGAAGCTGAAAACCGCATGCACACCATCAAAGCAATAATGGTTGCAACACTAGGCAGTTAATTACCTAAACAGCTAAGAATCGAAACAACTAAGAAGTTAAGCACTCACTTGTTCGCGAGACATTGACAAGTTAAGTGTAATGACAGGGAAATGCGGGCGGCGAACTTGGGATTTAGCCCTTGGATAAAGCCCGCATTTTTTTTCATGTACTTGAGGGCATTATCGCCCCAAAAACCCTGAGATTTTCTGTTTCAACAAGGGCTTAAATCAAAGCAAAATGTAGAGGTTATTTCGCATAAAAATCCATTAAATGAATACTTTACAGAAAGTATTGCATGCCGTTTTTATCTGAGTATAATCCTCCGCAATTTGTCTTAAGAGAGCAAAAAATGAACTGCAATTCTGTCGCACATGATTGTCAAACTACACGCCAAAGAGTGGCGGTGGTGTCATTTTTATTTTGCTCTATTGATCGTTTCGAAGCCTCCTATTTTTAGGGGGCTTTTTTTTGTCCGCAATTTGACTGTATGCATAGAAAAAGGAAGACCCGTTATGGCGCATTCGTTATTTAACAAGCACATCATCTCCATTCCAGAGCTCTCTCGTGATGAACTGGAGCTTATCGTCGATACTGCAGCAAGACTCAAAGCAGAGCCAAACCCAGAGCTGCTGAAAAATAAGGTGGTTGCGAGCTGCTTCTTTGAGCCTTCAACTAGAACTCGCCTTTCATTTGAAACCGCAGTTCAACGCCTAGGTGGCACTGTCATCGGTTTTGATAATGGCGGTAACACGTCATTGGCGAAAAAAGGCGAAACACTTGCCGATTCGGTGCAAGTTATCTCTTCTTACGTTGATGCCTTTGTGATGCGTCATCCACAAGAAGGGGCAGCACGTTTAGCCTCTGAGTTCTCTAACGGTGTGCCAATTGTGAATGGTGGCGATGGTGCCAATCAGCACCCAACGCAGACCTTGTTGGATCTATTCTCGATTTACGAAACGCAAGGCACGCTCGACAACCTCAATGTGGCATTCGTTGGTGACCTAAAATATGGCCGCACCGTACACTCATTGACCCAAGCACTATCAAAATTCAATAACGTACGTTTCTTCTTTATTGCGCCAGAAGTGTTAGCGATGCCTGATTACATCTGTGAAGAACTGGAAGAGATGGGTATCCAATACAGCACCCACAGCAGCATTGAAGAAGTGGTGCCTGAGCTGGATGTTCTGTACATGACTCGCGTACAGAAAGAGCGCTTTGATGCGTCAGAATACGCGCACATGAAATCGGCTTACATTCTGACGGCCGATACGCTGAAAGACGCTCGCCAAAACATGAAGGTGCTTCACCCACTGCCACGTGTCGACGAAATCACAACTGACGTCGATAAAACGCCACACGCTTACTACTTCGAACAAGCTGAAAACGGTGTGTATGCACGTGAAGCTTTATTAGCCCTAGTTCTAAACGACACTTTATAAGCAGGAGATACAGTCATGGTTAAACAAACTCAGCTACAAGTAGAAGCGATCCGTAATGGCAGCGTCATTGACCACATCCCTGCTCATCTTGGGATTAAAATTCTCAAACTGTTCAAGCTGCATAAAACAGAACAGCGCATCACTATGGGGTTAAACCTGCCATCATCAGCACTCGGCAACAAAGACCTAATCAAGATTGAGAACATCTTTCTGACCAAGGAACAAGCCAACCAATTGGCTCTGTACGCCCCGCAAGCGACGGTCAATCAGATTGAAGAGTACAAGGTGGTGAACAAGCTAACATTAGTGCTGCCAGACCAAATCAACAGTGTCTACTCTTGCCCGAATAGCAACTGTATTTCGCACGGTGAGCCAGTCGAAAGCAGCTTTAAAGTGCAGCTAAAACAGGAAAACGTGCAGCTAAAATGTCACTACTGTGAAAAAGTATTCTCTCGCGAGATCATGAGTGAAATTCGCTAACCCTTAGCGCCATTATCACGGTCTCCAAAGCACCCTAATACCGATGGATATTTATGCCAAACTTGGAATAAATATCCATTTAACAAAAAGAATAAAACTCCAAAATAAAAGCAATTAACTAGAATTTTATTTGGTGATCCCCTTCAAAAAGATAACTATCCTTTAGTGGTAGACTCAATGGATAGACGATCATACATCACGCATACCTTCCCTCTTTATTTCGGGATTCATCGGTAAGCCCTATTTAACAATCGTACTCTACGGCTTTGGGAGTACGCTCGGCGCTATGGACAAGCGATAACCACATGTTGACCTTAAGGAGTTGTTCATGAACCCGATCACTGAGCACGGTTGCTTGTATTCAGCTGAAGATAAAACACTGACTGCAGCGTGCAAACGCTTACTACAACAACAAAGCTTCTCAACCCAAAACCAACTGCGCGAAAAGCTAGTCGAGATCGGCTATACCGGCATTAGCCAGTCGACGGTATCTCGTATTTTGTCACAGCTTGGTGTTGTCAAAATTCAGAATGCTTGCGGTAAAAAGGTTTACTGCATCACGGTTGAAAGTGCACCGGTTCGTGTCGGTGCATCCATCTCATCGCAAATCGAATTCATCACTCATAACCAAGCGATGGTCATCGTAAAAACTCATCCAGGTTGTGCTCAATTAGTCGCAAGATTAGTCGATATCGACCCACATACTGAGATTATCGGCACCGTTGGCGGTAATGATACCGTGCTTATTATTCCAAAAGATACGATGAATATTGATGCTTGCGAACAAGTAGTAAAAGCACGCTTGGGTGTAGCTTAAATGTCTCTTTTACAAAGGCAAGTCACTCAAGTTGAATTGCAGCTCCCCACTCGATTACCCAATAAAATCGCTATCCCGCCTTAGGGGATATTTGTTTGCCGATGAAACTAATAGCAAACTATTACGGTCTGATTGAGTTAAGATACCTTCAACCCCATTTTGATGACTAAATAGTATGCGACGACTTGCCACATTACTTTTTGTTTGTGTTTCCCTATTCACCCAGCCTGCGTGGGCGCTATTTGGGAACGACAACGCCGAGCCAAGCTTCGGAGGCAATAACAATGGTTTTGTCCCTGTAGACCAAGCTTTCCCTTTCAATTACTACCAGCAAGACGACAAAGTCCTTCTCGACTGGCAAGTAAAAGAGGGCTACTACCTCTATCAACATAGCCTCTCGTTCACCGGGCAAAATCTCGCTATCGGTAATGTTGAATTAGAAGATGGTAAGCCGCACCAAGATGAATTCTTCGGTGAGGTGAGCATTTATACTCAGCCGTTATTCGTGCAAGTTCCTCTGCAGAGTTACCAAGATGGCTCACAGCTGATCGTTAAGTATCAAGGCTGTGCGGACGCAGGGTTCTGCTACCCACCAGAGACTCGTATCATCGACATTGAACCTTTCACAGCAACAGGTTCTGCTAATTCGCAAGGTAGTGACTCACAAGCTTCATCTTCTGCTGGCAACGAAACCGATGTTTCTACGCAACCAACATCTCCGAAAGCAGACGTTGTAAGTAACACGACTCAACAGCCAAATGCCCCTGTTTCAAAAGAAGCAGGCTTAGCCGATAAGCTCGGTGACAGTTGGTGGACCCCTCTATTATTCTTAGCACTCGGTGTTGGTTTAGCCTTTACGCCGTGTGTGCTGCCTATGTATCCGATTCTAACGGGTATCGTTTTAGGTGGTGGCAAACTCAGCCAAGGTCGCGCGCTGATGCTGTCCTTTATTTACGTGCAAGGCATGGCGTTAACCTACACCTTATTAGGTTTAGTGGTTGCTTCAGCAGGCATGCAGTTCCAAGCCGCTATGCAGCACCCTTACGTGCTGATCGCGCTGAGTGTTCTGTTCGTGGCGTTGGCAATGTCGATGTTTGGCGTTTATAACCTGCAACTGCCAAGCAGCATTCAAACTTGGCTCAACAATCAAAGCAATAAGCAGCAAGGTGGCAATACCTTGGGCGTATTCGCAATGGGCGCTATCTCTGGCTTGGTGTGTTCACCTTGTACCACGGCGCCATTGTCAGGCGCGCTGCTGTATGTGGCTCAGAGTGGCGACCTATTTACCGGTGCGATTGCTCTGTATGCATTAGCCATGGGTATGGGTATTCCGCTGATTTTAGTTGCGGTATTTGGTAATAAGCTATTGCCTAAAGCGGGCAGCTGGATGGACAAGGTGAAGATCGTATTCGGCTTTATCTTGCTGGCAGCACCTATCTTCCTGCTAGAGCGCATCATTCCTGAATTGTGGGCAACCGTGCTTTGGTCTGGCCTTGGCTTCATCGCCTTTGGTTGGCTGTACCATAGCAAGAATGCACTGCCATTCGGCGGCTGGAAGCAGAGTGCGGTAGGCATCATCGCGATGCTTGGCTTGTTTGCTTCGGCACAGCCTGCATTGAACTATTGGTTTGCGGAGAAGAGCGTAACGGTAGAACAACAGCACATCCAATTTGCACGCATCAACACGGTTGAAGAGCTAGAAATCCAGCTCATCGAAGCGAAGAAACTCGGTAAGCCTGTGATGCTCGACTTCTACGCCGATTGGTGTGTGGCGTGTAAAGAGTTCGAGAAGTACACCTTCCATCAAGCTGATGTGGAAAACAAGCTTTCTGACTTTGTACTGCTACAAGCCGATGTAACGAGAAACATGCCTCAAGACATTGAACTGCTTAAACAATTACAGGTACTTGGCTTACCGACGATTGAGTTCTGGGATGGCGAGGGTAACCATGTTCCAAATGCTCGTGTAACCGGTTTTATGCCTGCTGATGTATTCTTAAAACACATGCAAAACCACCAGCTATAACGGCAATATTCACTAAAATATAAGCCGAATCGAAAGCCGCACCGCCCCTCCGTAACGAGATGGCAGTGCGGCTTTTTTGCTATTCAGAGTAACGCTTTCTTATTCCGGGGATAAAAGTCGATATGGTTCAGACTTTTAATGCATAGATATTGTCCACATACTCAATCAGGATGATAATAAATATTAACTAAATTGTTAAAAGTATGAACGTCATGGACTCGACCTATACCATCATCATTGCTGATGACCACCCTCTCTTTCGCAACGCCCTGTTTCAGTCAGTTCATATGGCGATCAGTGGTGCGAACCTGCTTGAGGCCGATTCTCTCGATGCCTTACTGACTCTGCTAAAGAAAGAAGGCGAGCCGGATCTATTACTGCTCGATCTGAAAATGCCGGGCGCCAATGGCATGTCAGGCTTAATTCAACTGCGCGCTGAATACCCAGATCTACCGATTGTGGTGGTTTCTGCCAGTGAAGATGCCAGCGTGGTCACTCAGGTGAAGAGCCACGGTGCGTTTGGCTTTATTCCTAAGTCGAGTGATATGCGTGAGTTGGTGAGTGCACTGAATCAAGTGCTGAATGGCGACCCGTTCTTCCCTGAAGGGCTTATCACCAATAATGCAGCGTGTAGCGACCTTGCAGAAAAGATTTCCACACTGACGCCTCAGCAATACAAGGTATTAGGGATGCTTTCTGACGGCTTGCTTAACAAGCAAATCGCGTATGAATTGAATGTTTCGGAAGCGACCATCAAAGCACATATGACGGCCATCTTCCGTAAACTGGATGTGAAAAATCGTACTCAAGCGGTTATCTTGCTACAAGAAGTCCACAATTAAGCTTCACTGATATCCTCTTCTAAAGTCGTCTTAGGTAAACATAAACCCAACCTGACGACTTTATGATCATCTATCTCTGCAACCACCCAAGTGATGTCATGCCACTCAAAGCTATCACCCAATACAGAGTGTGCGCCAAGCTCTTGAGCAACCAATTGTTTTAGCGTCATTTCTCGCTCTTCTTCCGAGCCAAGTTCAATACCATAACAATCACTCACTGCCGCAACTGATAGCTCAACATCCAAGAAGAAGTCACCAAAGAATCGTGCCGCCTCTTCTGCTAGAGGCGCCTCACTGAACAACGAACTTAAGCTGTCCAAATCTTTGTCTTGACCAAGCACACATAAGATATCGTTCGCCTCTAACACGGTGCTGCCTGATGGGTGAAGCATGGCATCTTGTCGAAACACTGCCGCAATGCGCGTCCCTTCTGGCATAGATAAGCGTTTAAGCGGCTCGCCGACACACCACTTCTCGTCTTTCAATTTGTAAACAAACATCTCCCACTCACTGGTCGGATAAATCTCCATACCGGTACGAGAAATCGGTGTTGGCGTCGGTGGTAAAGTCACTTGAGCGAGTCTTGCAACTTTCATCAAGCTACCGCCTTGAACAATCAGCGAAACCATAACCACGAAGAAGGCGATATTGAAATACAGCTGAGCATTGGGCAGGCCTGCCATCATCGGGAATACCGCTAAGATGATTGGTACTGCACCACGCAAACCTACCCAAGAAACAAACCAGCGTTCTTTGGTGGAAAAGCTTCTGAACGGCAGTAAACCCAACCAAACCGACAGCGGACGAGCAAACAAAATCATACCGAAGGCCAGTGCCAGCGCAGGCAGAGCAATGTCCATCAACGTTGATGGCGTCACCAATAAACCCAATACCAAGAACATCACGATCTGGCTTAGCCACGTCATGCCATCAAGAACATTAAGAATAGAGTGTCGAGAGCGCGTCGGACGATTACCAATGAACAAGCCCACTAGGTAAATCGATAAGATGCCGCTGCCGCCAAGCATGTTAGAGAACGCAAACAGAGCCACACCCCCACTGAGTACCAGAATGGAATAAAGGCCATCAGCCAATTGTACTCGATTGATTAAGCTCCATAGCACCCAGCCCCCACCAAGACCGATAAGAGTGCCGATACCAAACTGCATCGCGAAGCTTTTCAGTAGGAAGTTCATCCCCATTTCAGCATCAGGAGTGCCCAGCAGCGCAATTAAGGTCACCGTCAGGAACACCGCCATTGGGTCATTGGTACCGGATTCGATCTCTAGGGTTGAGCCAACACGTTCATTGAGGCTCTGCCCTTTCAACAAAGAGAATACCGCTGCCGCATCGGTCGAACCAACAATCGCGCCCACCAAAATGCCCTGCATCAGTGACAGGTCGAACAGCCAAGCCGCCATTAAACCGGTTAGAGTCGCAGTACAGGCTACGCCTATTGTTGCTAATGAGAGCGACGGCCAGAAAGCGACCTTGAAGCTTGCGACCTTGGTTCGCATACCGCCATCCAGCAAGATCACGGCAAGCGCGAGGTTACTCACCAAATAAGTCAGTGAGTAATCATCGAAATTAATACCGCCCGGGCCATCTTCACCGGCTAACATGCCAACGAAAAGGAAGATCAAAAGAATAGGAACGCCCAATCGAGAGGACACTTGTGAGAAAAGTACACTGATGGCGATGAGTACGGCACCAGTCAAAAATAAGTGATTAATGGTTATTGCGTCCAATTCGTTCCCCCAAAGAATAAAACTCGAGCTTTAAGCCTGTTGATCTTTTGCCACTAGCTTGTTGATCTTCTGCCGTTAAGCAAGTCACAGCCGGTGAAAGTACCGTAGTTACTATAACAAACTTATGTTTCGCTTCGTGTCATAGGCAGGACTAAATACCGTTTCTCGGTCATTTAGTTGTTAAATTTTATGACTCGCAGTCTAATTCATCCCTTTTTGTTAGACCTTTGGCTAATTTAACAACATTTTAACATCACATTTTTCTATGATTATGTCTCCTAGCTCCCATATTTCAGTACATTAGCGCTAATACCATCCCGACTAAAGTTGCACAGATCCCTTGACTTATCCTTGCTACATTCTAAATCGTAACATTACGTTAACACGCTATTTTACAAAACGGTTTCACAAAAACAGTTTCTACGAAAACGGAATAAAGGAGAAGGCAATGGCGTTCGAATCTACGGAACATGCTCAAGCCTACTGGAAGGAAAACTTGGGAATTATGGGAACACTGCTCGCGGTCTGGTTTGCGGTGTCTTACGGCGCTGGCATCTTATTTGTGGATGCCCTCAATACCGTTCAGTTTGGCGGGTTCAAGCTAGGATTTTGGTTCGCTCAGCAAGGTTCGATATACACCTTCGTGGCGCTGATATTTATTTACGTTGTCCGCATGAATGCGCTCGACAAAAAATACAACGTACAGGAAGACTAGAGGCTAGAACATGGATATTCAAACTTGGACGTTTATTCTCGTCGGTATTACTTTCGCGGTATATATCGGCATCGCAATCTGGGCTCGTGCAGGGTCTACTAGTGAGTTCTACGTTGCTGGCGGTGGTGTACACCCAGTAGCAAACGGCATGGCGACCGCCGCTGACTGGATGTCGGCAGCATCATTCATCTCAATGGCAGGTATCATCTCATTCGTTGGTTACGACGGTGCGGTTTACCTAATGGGTTGGACAGGTGGTTATGTACTACTTGCGCTATGTTTAGCACCTTACCTACGTAAGTTCGGTCAGTTTACGGTTCCTGATTTCATCGGTGAGCGTTACTACTCGAAAACGGCACGTATGGTAGCGGTATTCTGTGCAATCTTCGTATCGTTTACGTACGTTGCAGGCCAGATGCGTGGTGTGGGCGTTGTATTCTCTCGTTTCCTAGAAGTTGATATTAACCTAGGCATCATCATTGGTATGGGTATTGTGTTCTTCTACGCAGTACTAGGTGGCATGAAAGGCATCACTTATACGCAGGTAGCTCAATTCTGTGTCCTCATTTTCGCCTTCCTTGTTCCAGCAATCTTTACCTCAATCATGATGACAGGTAACCCACTTCCACAAGTTGGTATGGGCTCTACGCTATCAGGCACAGATGTTTACCTTCTTGATAAACTGGATGGACTGACCGAAGAACTCGGATTTACCGCCTATACCGAAGGTAACAAGAGCATGGTAGATGTATTCTTCATCTGTGCGGCTCTAATGGTCGGTACTGCGGGTCTTCCACACGTAATCATTCGTTTCTTCACGGTACCAAAAGTACGTGATGCTCGTATCTCAGCGGGTTGGGCACTACTGTTCATCTCATTGCTATACACAACAGCACCAGGCGTTGCAGCATTCGCTCGTGTAAACATGATCGAAACAATCAACGGCCCTGACATGCAAGGTGTCGCTGCAGCGGACGCACCAAGCTGGTACAGAAACTGGGAAAGCACTGGCCTAGTAGGTTGGGAAGATAAGAACGGCGATGGCAAAATGTTCTACTCGGGCGATGAGCGCAACGAGATGAAGATTAACCGTGACATCATCGTACTGGCTTCTCCAGAGCTAGCGAAACTACCAAACTGGGTTGTAGCACTGCTTGCAGCCGGTGGCCTAGCAGCCGCACTATCAACAGCCGCGGGTCTACTATTGGTCATCTCAACGTCGATTTCACATGACTTGTTGAAGAAAGGCTTCAGACCAAACATGACCGACAAGCAGGAGCTGTTAGCCGCTCGTCTGGCAGCCATGGTCGCGATTGTCGGTGCCGGTTACTTAGGTATTAACCCACCAGGCTTTGTAGCACAGGTAGTAGCGTTTGCCTTCGGCTTAGCCGCAGCATCCTTCTTCCCAGCGATTATCCTAGGTATCTTCTACAAGAAGATGAACAAGGAAGGCGCAATTGCAGGTATGTTGTCAGGTATTGCCTTCACAGCAAGCTACATCATCTACTTCAAGTTCATTAACCCAGCAGCAAGCACACCTGAAAACTGGTGGTTTGGTATCAGCCCAGAAGGCATCGGTACGCTAGGTATGTGTCTAAACTTCGTAGTATCGATTGCTGTAAACAAAGTAACTGCTGAAGTACCACAAGATGTACAAGATATGGTTGAGAACATCCGTTACCCGAAAGGTGCAGGTGAAGCTCACGACCACTAAGCACGACCATTAAACAAAGATGTTTAGCAAAAAATGAATCAGTACTTACATTGTAGGGATTAGGTACTGACTCCAGAAAGCCGATACTTCGTGTATCGGCTTTTTCTTTTTCTGCTCACTTTATAAAAAGATAAACAAAGGGTTGTTTTTAAAATTTTATTTGATAATAATTATCATTAACATCCAATAAAGAGATGCAGATGATGATGAAAGAGCAGCAGGTTCTCTATTCGAGATTTTACAAAGCACAGGATCGCTTTGCTTCATTAGAACAAGTTCAAGGCCATGAGCCGTTTGTAATTCGAGAGTATATCGAGTGTGCACAGACGCTTTCGGCTTACTATGAAAAGCATGCCGCTCAAGAAAACATCTTGTTGTGCGAGCTGTATCTACGCCAAGTTTTCTTTCATTTGATTGAAGCGATTGAGTCTCCTCAGCGCAGTTTCGCCTTTCGTCATATCTGCCTAGACTCTATTCACTCACCACTATTTTATTTGAAGCGCCACTACTGCCAGCAACCTCAAGGCCAAGCGCGTTTTTTGAATCTCAGCCAAACACTACAACAAGTCCAAGCCCCACTTGGCTAACAAGGATAGAACATGACCCTACAATTTCGGATTGAAAAAGACAGCATGGGCGAAGTGAAAGTCCCTGCCGATGCGCTATACCAAGCACAAACTCAGCGTGCAGCGGATAACTTCGCGTTTAGCTCTCACAAGATGCCGACCAGTTTTATTCAAGCACTGGCGTTAATTAAACAGGCAGCGGCAGATACCAATGCTCAGTTAGGTCTACTGGAAGGTGATATTGCCAACGCGATAGCCGAAGCCAGCCAAGAGATCATTGAGGGTAAACACCTCGATCAATTCCCTATCGATGTCTACCAAACCGGTTCAGGTACCAGTTCCAACATGAATGCCAATGAAGTGATTGCTACGCTTGCCTCAAGAAGCTTGCAAGGCGACGTGAACCCCAATGATCACGTCAACATGGGCCAAAGCAGTAACGATGTGGTGCCAACCGCAATTCAAGTGAGCGTTGCTTTGATGGCTGAAAATAAGCTATTACCTGCATTAACTCACCTTTCTGAAGCACTCACCATCAAACAACAGGAACTTGCGGAGGTCGTGAAGACCGGCCGCACTCATCTAATGGATGCGATGCCAATGACCTTTGCTCAAGAGCTAGGTGGTTGGAAATTTCAGATAGAACACGCTAAGCAAGCAATAGAGAACACCCTGCCCGCTATCAAGGCTTTAGCACAAGGTGGTACTGCGGTTGGAACAGGGATCAATGCTGACCCACGCTTTGCCGATAAGTTTGCGAGTAACCTGTCTCAATCGACAAAGATCAGTTTTAGCTCGAGTGAAAACTTCTTTTTTAGCCTCAGCAGTCAAGACGCGATCGTTGCGCTGTCAGGTCAGCTCAAAACGGCAGCAGTTGCGATCATGAAGATCTCAAACGATCTTCGCTGGATGAACTCTGGGCCGTTGGCTGGCTTAGGGGAAATTGAATTACAGGCTCTACAACCAGGCTCATCGATCATGCCTGGCAAGGTAAATCCTGTGATTCCAGAAGCTGCAGCTATGGCGGCGGCGCAAGTCATTGGCAACGACACCACCATTACCGTAGCCGGACAATCAGGTAACTTCCAACTTAATGTGATGCTGCCAGTGATTGCTCATAACGTGTTGGAAAGTATTGAGTTATTGGCAAACAGCTCAGTCGCTTTAGCGGACAAAGCCATCGCGACCTTCACGGTACGCCAAGACAATCTCGATTTGGCACTGTCAAAGAACCCAATCCTAGTGACCGCACTTAACCCTGTGATTGGCTACTTGAAGGCGGCTGATATTGCCAAGAAAGCTTACAAAGAAGGCTTACCAATTCTGGATGTCGCAGAAAGAGAAACCGATCTTAGCCGAGAAGAGCTCAGTAAACTGCTTGATCCAACCACACTGACACAAGGTGGCATTGCTGGTTAGTTATTGAATTAAAAAACGAATAGTCATCCACAGAAACAAAAAAGGCCTCATCTGAGGCCTTTTTAATATCTAAGAGTTAATTAAACTAGCTCACGCGATTCAATACTGCTCTGAGTTTTAACGGTTTCACTGGCTTGGCAATAAAGCGAAAGCTGTTGGCCTTTATCGCTGCCAACATGTCATCGGTTCTATCGGCACTAATGATGACCCCTTCAAAAGAGTCTCCGAGGCGCAAGCGACACTGCTGCAGGACTTCGAGACCCGTTCTGCCATTATCTAAACGGTAATCAGAGAAAATCACATCAGGTAGCCAACCCTCATCTAGGCACTGCAAGCTTTCGACCAAATCAACCGCCGTCTTAACCTCACAGCCCCAACGTCCGATCAGGTTTTCCATACCGACTAAGATTTCTCGTTCATTATCGACACACAATATCTTGAGATGTTCGATGTCGCTGGTCGCCATTGGCGTCGAAGCTTGCACAACTGGAGCCACTTTTTCCGCTCTAGCTAAGGTGATGGAAAAGACACTGCCTTGCCCCGGCCATGAGCGCATCGAAATTTGATGGCCAAGCACATGAGCAATACCTTTCGAGATAGCCAGCCCTAACCCCAATCCTTGATCGGCTCGTACTTGGCTGCCACGAGTAAACTCTTCAAAGATTTCTTGTTGCTTGTCTTCATCGATACCGGTTCCATTATCCCACACATCAATTCGAACCTGTCCATTCACTCTTCTCGCACCCAGTACCACTTTCCCTTCCGGGTTATAGCGGAACGCATTGGTCAAAAAGTTCTGAATCACACGCCTCAACAGCTTAGGGTCTGAATGAATGAACAATGACGACGGAATCATCTTAAACTCAATTTTCTGTTGTCTCGCTAGAGCGCTAAATTCCGCGTTCAAATTGGTTAATACGTCATGCACGGCAATCGCGTGAATGTTGGTTTCTAACTTTCCGGACTCCAATCGAGAGATATCCAGCAAGTCACCAATCAAATCTTCTGCGGCGCCAAGTGCACTCTCGATGTGAGATGACAATTGCTTCACCTCTTGCTCTTTTGCCACCTCAGACAGTGACGAAGCAAATAGACGTGCGGCATTGAGCGGCTGCATCAAATCGTGGCTTACCGCGGCTAGAAAACGACTCTTAGATTGTGATTCTTGATCCGAAATCTGCGTGGCTTTTACCAAGCGATGGTTCAGTTTTTCGAGTTCTTGAGTTCGCTCATGCACTCTCGATTCCAAACTTTCGTTGGCATCTTTTAGCGCTTGCTCTGCTTGTCGGAATACCGTGATGTCGGTAAAGCTCATCACAAAGCCACCATTTGGCATCGGGTTACCTTGCACTTCAATCACTCGACCATCAGGACGAATGCGAGAAGAGGTATGTCGAGTGCCTTGCTCCAAATGATAAACACGGCGACGCACATGATCTTCAGGGTCACCCGGACCACACAAACCTTGCTGAGCATTATGGCGAATCACATCGGAGATCGGCCTGCCCACTTGTATCAAACCAGCAGGGAACTCAAACAATTCTAGATAGCGCTGATTCCACGCCACCAGCCTCATTTGTTTGTCGATTACTGCGATGCCTTGGCCAATATGTTCAATCGCGCCTTGCAGTAAACCACGGCTGAAGTCGTACAGTTCCGAAGCTTCATCCACGATGGTCGCGACTTCTTCAAGCTGCATGTTTCTTCCCTGTAAAGCGGAAGTAAGTACTAACTTAGCAGACGAAGCACCGAATACTCCGGCGAGCACGCGCTCTGCGTGTCGAATCAGACTTGCAGGCGCTTGTTGATTAGGAAGCAGCGGCTGACCGTGTTGTTGCCAATAGCTGTGTAAGGCACTTTTGGCACGCTTACGGCCTACAAAACGCGACGCCAGCATCTCTAATTCAGCGACCGTCACTCGGTTCTGGTAAAGGCTGATATTCTCGTTTTCAGGCAGCGGCGTGCCAACAAATGCTGCTGATTGTAAGCGCTCACTTAGGCTTGGGCGAGTCGTCATCGAAACCACGGCATAGCACAAGGTATTAAGTATAATACTCAGCACAATGCCCCAGTTTGAACTGCTGATATTCCAGCTACTGAGCAGTTCTGGCGGCGTGATAATCCACAGTAAAAGGTTACTGTCACTGTCGCCAGCCAACATGCTGGTTTGGCTCATCAAGGTAATCAGCCAAATCAACGAGCCCACCATTAAGCCGACATACACGCCCTTGCGGTTACCCGGGCGCCAGTACAAACCACCAATAAGTGCTGGCGCGAATTGAGCAATCGCAGCAAAGGAAAGAAAGCCAATCGCTGACAGTGAATGGATGGTATCGAGCGCCTGATAAAACAGCCAAGCACCCAGTAACAGCAGTAAAATTAGCCCGCGGCGAATCACCAGTAGCAGGCCAGAAAAGTGTCGATGGGTTCTTTGAGTTAGGCGCATACGGCGCAGTAACAATGGCATCACTAAATCATTCGACACCATGATCGCCAAGGCGATGGTCGACACTATCACCATGCCACTTGCCGCAGACGTACCACCAAGGAAAGCCAGCAAGGCAATGTGATTAGCGCCTTCTGACATTGGCACACTGATCACATAGGTATCCGCTGGCATACCAGTAAGTAGTCCTTGTCCTGCCCAAGCAATTGGCAGCACGAACAGTCCCATCAAAATCAGGTAAAGCGGAAACAACCAACGAGCGGTATGCAGGTCTTGAGGACGTTCGTTCTCTACCACCATGGTATGGAACTGGCGTGGCAGACAGACAATCGCCAACATGGTTAAAACGGTATGAATAATTAAGGTCGGAATATTGGGTGATTCGTAGGTGGAAGCCGCCACATCAAGCAAGTCGATCTTGTCGCTGCTCATCGCCAGATACATGATGAATAGGCCAACGATCAGGAATGCCGCGAGCTTAACGATGGATTCAAACGCCACCGCCATCATCATGCCACGGTGATGCTCTGTGTTATCAATGTGTCTTGTACCAAACAGCATGGTGAAAATAGCCAAAGCACCGACCACAAACCAAGACACATGATAGTCCTGATAACCGAAGTCAGCCGCTAGGTTGGGTGCAACAATATCCAACCCCATGGTAATACCACGCAGTTGCAGAGCAATATAAGGAAGGATACCAACCACGGCGATAACCGTCACCGCCACCGCTAAGCCCTGAGATTTTCCATAACGAGCCGCGATAAAGTCGGCAATGGAGGTGATATGTTCCCGCTTCGCAATCAGGATCAGCCGCGCCAAGATCCGCCAGCCTAGTGTAAAGACTAGAATCGGGGCGAGGTAAATGGGTAAAAAAGACCAAGGGTTGTTACTCGCCTGCCCGACCGTTCCATAGAAGGTCCAAGAGGTACAATACACGGCAATCGAAAGGCTATAGATCCACGGGCGCCAACGCGATAGCCAACGAACCTGCCTGTCTCCATACCAAGCGATCAGAAATAACACGCCCAAGTAGGCTAAAGAGACTGGAATTACTATCCATCCTTGCATTGAAAACCCTTTTTTCATCCATAAAAAAACCTCTCCATAAGGGAGAGGTTTCATTTAACTAAGGATGGGTGATTAACTCAATCGCATCGCTTAAATTCTGTGCTTTAGACTCTAATTATCAGCATTTGCTGTGAGATTCTGACTGTTCCGAATCTGATTGATTAATCTCAACCACTGAACTTCTTTCATCCAACTTAATAAACAGAGCAAGTGCACCCATTGCAGCCATGCCCCAGAAGATATTTGCGCCCCAAAGCTCATAACCCCAACCACTTAAGGTGGTCATCAGTGCAATAAAGGCACCTAATGGAATCGCGTTATACAGGGCTTGTAGCGCAACCATCTTGTTTTGTTCTTCAGATTGGATGTATTGAATCGCGGCGATGTGTGCCATGGCAAATGTCACACCGTGCAGCAACTGCACCATCACCAGTGCAAAAATCGCCGTGGTTGATGCGGTTATACCCCAACGCGCCATCACCCCAATAGCCGCGACGACAAACAAAGTACGCAGTGACCAGCCTGAGAATAATCGCTTACTCAGAGCAAATACGGCCACTTCAGCAACAACACCTAAACTCCACAAATAACCGATGATAGCTTCTGAGTGACCCGCTTCTTTCCAATAAATCGCACTAAAACTGTAGTAAGCCGCATGACTACCTTGCAGCAGCGCCATCAAGGCTAAAAACTTTACCACTGACGACTCACGCAGCAGTTCACCTAGTTTTGGTCGCGCCGCTTGTTGCTCAGATTGTGTTACTGGCATCACATTGGGGTTTCTCATCGCAAGAATCAATGACAGCAACACACCGGCAAGCGCAGTATACAAAATCATGTCAGTGCCGAATTGTGCCACCAAATAGCCAACAACCGTTGAACCTGCGATAAAGGCAATTGATCCCCAAAGACGAGTTCGGCCGTAGTCGAGCATTTTCAAACGACTGTAATGGTTAGCCATCGCATCAGAAAGAGGAATGATCGGCCCACAACAGAGGTTAAACAGTACCGTTGCCAACAACATCAGTATAAAGCTGCCACCGGTGAAGAAGTGGAAACCGACAAACAGCAGCGCAGCGAAACTCAAACAGCGTAGCGCTGGCATCAAGTGTTCCACTTTATGGATACGCGGCGTAATCACTAAGTTGGCCACACAACGAGTCGCAAAGCCGATACCAATCAATACGCCAATATCACCAGCAGACACGCCTTGGTCTTCAAACCACAACGCCCAAAATGGCAAATACACGCCATACGCAAAAAAGAAACCAAGAAAATACTGAGAGATCCAGCCATAGGGTGAAGGGCTAAACATAAATGACCTATAAAGTGTACGGAAAAAGGCAGCACCAATTATGCCTATCTCGCATACGATGAAAAAGGGAATTATTACTGGGATAGTATTCCCATATTCAGTGGGTCTGAATATCGCATTTCAACAAGAGATTTCACGCTCATTAATCCCCACACTCGCATTTAGACTAAAGTCGTCTGGAGCTTCGCTGGTATTTTGTCAGACTGATTAAAGACTCCCATTTCTTCTTGTGATGCTTATGCCTGACAAATTTAATATGCAGCACCCGCCCTTCGATAGCCTGTCCGACGCCGAACAGTTGAAGCTTCGCTCTTCATTAGACGTGGTGTATTACCGCTCTCAAGAAGTGATACTGGAAGCTGAAAGGCCGAGCCGACACCTGCATATTTTGATCAAAGGAGCTGTTGAAGAGCGCGCGAGCAGTGATGGTGAGATTTACGCACACTATGCCAATGACGATATTTTTGATGTCCGCAGCCAGTTTGAACCCCACACCAAACACCAATATATCGCACTCGAAGATACATTAAGTTATCTGCTGCCCACCGATATTTTTCTTGAGCTTTACCACGCCAATGGCCAATTCGCTGCCTACTTTGATAGCAACCTATCAACACGAAAAGCTTTGATAGAAGCCGCCCAGCAGCAACAGAATCTTGCCGAGTTTATATTAACCAAAGTGGATGACTCTATCTATCACCCACCACTGATACTTGAACCAAACCAACCGATCAACCAAGTCACTCAAACCCTTAAAGAACAAGGGTTAGACTCGGCCCTAGTCCATTTGGAACATAATGATCCAAAAGCTTTTGGATCATCATGTTCCTTGCCGTATGGAATCGTCACTCGAACCAATTTATTGCATGCTGTGATGCTCGATAATTTCACACTGGATGCGCCTGTCGGTGAGATCGCAACGTTTCCGGTGATGCACGTGAACCAAGGCGATTTCTTATTTAACGCCATGATTACCATGACCAGAAATCGAGTAAAAAGGTTGATGGTTTGTGATGGTAAAAATGCGGTCGGCATGGTGGATATGACACAGATTCTCAGTGCATTCTCCACACACTCCCACGTTCTTACTTTGCGTATTGCGCGCGCCACCAGCGTTGAAGAATTGGCAATGGCATCCAACAAACAACGTCAACTGGTCGAGAGCTTGCTCAGTAATGGGATTCGCACACGCTTTATCATGGAGCTGATTTCTGCGGTCAACGAACAGATCATAGAGAAGGCTTTTGAGTTGGTGATCCCACCTGCACTGCATAATCATTGCTGCCTAATCGTGTTGGGTTCCGAAGGCCGTGGGGAACAAATTCTCAAAACCGATCAAGACAACGCGCTCATAATTCAAGATGGCTTGGAGTGGCATCAATGCCAAAGTGCCATGAACGACCTCACTCATACCCTTCAACAATTGGGTTACCCACTGTGCCCGGGCAACGTGATGGTCAACAATCCGAAATGGGTGCATTCAGAGCAAGAGTGGAAACAAACCCTTACCCATTGGGTAAAAAAAGCCACGCCAGACACCGTGATGGATATCGCGATCATGGCAGATGCACACGCAGTAGCGGGGAATAGAGAGTTATTAAAACCTGTAAAGCAGCACCTCAGTGATTTAATGCTCGGACAAGAATTGATTCTGACGGAGTTCTGCCGCCCGGCGCTGAACTTCTCAGTTCCCCTGACCCTGTTTGGTAATGTGAAGCAATCCAAGTCCGGACTCGATATCAAACAAGGCGGTATTTTCCCTATCGTGCATGGTGTGAGAGCGCTTTGCCTAGAACATGGTGTCACGGTCAACAACACCTTCGAACGCATTGAGCAGCTGGTCAGCAAGAAAGTATTAGAGCAAAGTACTGCCGATAATCTCAGTGAAGCACTCAAGCAATTCTTTAAGTGGCGCTTAGCCCAAAGGCTTTCTCAGCAGCACAGCAGCAACAAGATTAACGTCAAACTGATGGAACGCGCAGACAGGGATCTGCTTCGTCATAGCCTGCACGTGGTGAAGAAATTCAAGCAATGGCTCGGCTACCACTATCAGATACGGGATTAGGCATTGAACGATGAATAGGTTGGTTCGCTATTACTGGCATCACAAGCTCAAAGGCTCCCTCTATCAGCCTCTGTTTACTGCGCCTATTGATCATGAATATGTATCGCTCGATTGTGAAACCACCAGCCTAGATCCCAATCAAGCGGAATTAGTCACTATTGCCGCGACAAAGATCATCGGTAACCGAATCATTACCAGCCAACCTTTTGAAGTTCGACTCAGAGCACCTCAGTCACTCGATTGTAATTCCATCAAAATCCACCGCATTCGCCATCAAGATCTAAAGCACGGTATAGAAGAGAAACAAGCCCTAATTGAGCTACTGAACTTCATCGGAAATCGTCCTTTAGTCGGCTATCACATCCGCTATGATAAAAAGATTCTCGACCGTGCCTGTTTAAAACAGCTTGGATTTCCACTGCCTAACCGATTAGTCGAAGTGAGCCAGCTCTACCAAGATAAACTCGAAAGACAGCTGCCCAATGCCTATTTTGATCTCAGTATGGACGCCATCTGTCGCCAACTCGATTTACCTATCCCGGTCAATAAACATGATGCATTACAAGACGCTATCTCCGCTGCGCTGATCTTTGTGCGCCTGAAACATGGTGACCTTCCCCGTTTCAACTCTTCTTATTCTTAATTCAACCACTGGCGCTTCACATAGAGAGCAACATCTCAAAATTGAACTTAACTCGCTATTTTGTAAGTGAAAAGCAGCGTCTCATCCTAAAGTCTAATTGTGGAAATCGCCGTCCTAGCCGAGAGTGATAACACAAAGACGGTTCTGTAATAGACCTAGAAACTGAACACAAAGGAAGTTGCCAGTTCATTAGGAATGTAGGCACAAGGAGAGATGCAATGAGTGAAGCCCACGTTTATCCGGTAAAAGAAAATATTAAATCAACCACACACGCGGATAATGACACTTACCTAGCCATGTACCAGCAATCTGTTTCTGACCCTGAAGGCTTTTGGGGTGAACACGGAAAAATCGTTGATTGGATCAAACCTTTCACACAAGTAAAAAACACCTCTTTCGACCCTGGCCACATTGATATTCGCTGGTTTGAAGATGGCACGCTTAACGTTTCGGCTAACTGTATCGACCGCCACCTTGCTGAGCGCGGTGATGAAGTCGCTATCATCTGGGAAGGCGATGACCCGGCAGATGATAAAACTCTAACTTTTAATGAACTGCATAAAGAAGTGTGCCTGTTTTCGAATGCTCTAAAAGAGCAAGGCGTGCGCAAAGGTGATGTGGTTTGTTTATACATGCCAATGGTGCCAGAAGCGGCAGTAGCCATGCTGGCGTGTACCCGTATCGGTGCGGTTCACACAGTCGTATTTGGTGGTTTCTCACCAGAAGCACTGTCTGGTCGTATTATCGATTCAAATTCTAAAGTCGTTATCACTGCCGATGAAGGCGTGCGTGGCGGCCGTGCTGTTCCACTGAAAAAGAATGTCGATGAAGCACTGACGAACCCTGAAGTGAAAAACATCGAGAAGGTTGTTGTATTCAAACGCACTGGCGGTGATGTGGCATGGCACGAACATCGCGATGTGTGGTGGCACGATGCTATTGCTAATGTATCTGCAGATTGCCCACCAGAAGAGATGAACGCAGAAGATCCACTATTCATCCTTTATACGTCAGGCTCAACAGGTAAACCTAAAGGCGTTATGCACACCACAGGTGGCTACCTTGTTTATGCTGCGATGACCTTCAAATACGTATTCGATTACCAAGAAGGCGAGACTTTCTGGTGTACAGCCGATGTGGGTTGGATTACCGGTCACACATATCTTGTTTACGGACCGCTTGCTAATGGCGCAAAAACGATTCTGTTTGAAGGCGTGCCAAATTACCCGAACACCAGCCGCATGAGCGAAGTGGTCGATAAGCACCAAGTTAATATTCTTTATACGGCGCCAACGGCTATTCGTGCATTGATGGCGAAAGGCAATGAAGCCGTTGAAGGTACTTCTCGTGACAGCCTAAGAATCATGGGCTCAGTGGGTGAACCTATCAACCCAGAGGCGTGGGAGTGGTACTACAAAACAATCGGTAATGAGCAATCTCCAATTGTTGATACATGGTGGCAAACAGAAACGGGCGGTATCTTGATTGCACCGCTACCAGGCGCAACAGACCTGAAACCGGGCTCTGCAACTCGTCCATTCTTCGGTGTGCAACCGGCACTGGTTGATAACATGGGTAACATCATTGAGGGTGCAACAGACGGCAACCTAGTGATTCTTGACTCTTGGCCAGGCCAAATGCGTACCGTTCATGGCGATCATGACCGCTTCGAACAGACTTACTTCTCGACCTTTAAAGGCATGTACTTCACCAGTGACGGCGCTCGTCGTGATGAAGACGGTTACTACTGGATTACGGGGCGTGTCGATGATGTACTTAACGTATCAGGTCACCGTATGGGTACTGCTGAGATTGAATCGGCTCTAGTCGCGTTCGATAAGATTGCAGAAGCCGCGATTGTGGGCATCCCTCATGATATTAAAGGCCAAGCGATTTACGCTTACATCACGCTGAATGATGGTGAGTTCCCAACCGCAGAGCTTCATAAAGAAGTAAAAGACTGGGTACGTAAAGAGATTGGCCCAATTGCAACGCCAGATGTACTGCACTGGACCGACTCTCTACCAAAAACTCGTTCGGGTAAAATCATGCGTCGTATCCTGCGTAAAATCGCGACTGGCGATACAGGTAACCTAGGTGATACCTCGACACTGGCCGACCCAAGTGTGGTTGATAAGCTGATTGCCGAGAAAGCAGAACTGGCATAAGCAACCAGTCACAGCAGCTAATCACTGTTTAAAACAGCACTTTCTAAACCGTCACCTATGTGGCGGTTTTTTTATGGCTGATCTTGATCTCAAATATCCCGCCCCAAATTAAGGCTAAGACGCTTTTTTGTTAAGTTGGTAACAATTCCAAGCTGTATCAATAGGAGATTAGACCAGTAAATTGCTGCGATTTGCGCTGAATTAGCTATAATCTGGTTCTAATTTTTAAATTTGGGTTTTTCTCACTGGAAATTAACCGCAAATTTTCAATAAAATGGCAACATTCACGTTCGTAAACACGATAAAGGAAGATAGCCCCACGATGTCTACAAAGTTTCGCATTCTAGTTTTAAATGGCCCAAACCTTAACCTGTTAGGCCTTAGAGAGCCCGCACACTACGGTTCTCAAACACTTGACCAGATTATTAGCTCACTGACCGAGCAAGCGAAAGCACACGATGTTGAGCTATCTCACTTACAGTCAAATCGTGAGTACGAACTGATTGAAGCTATCCATAGTGCTTATCAAAATGTTGATTTTATTATTATCAACCCAGCAGCCTTTACACATACCAGTGTGGCACTGCGTGATGCACTACTTGGCGTTGCCATACCATTTATTGAGGTTCATCTATCGAATGTTCACGCGCGTGAACCATTCCGTCACCACTCTTACCTATCTGATAAAGCAGAAGGTGTGATTTGTGGCTTAGGTGCCCAAGGTTATCAATTTGCTTTGACCGCTGCGCTCAGCAAGCTCAACTCAAAGTAAACATAAACAACGAACTATTACTAACCTACTCAGTCATAGAGTAAGTTCAATTAACAGATAAAGAGAAAGAAACAATGGATATTCGCAAAATCAAAAAGCTAATCGAATTGGTTGAAGAGTCTGGTATTTCTGAGCTAGAAATCTCTGAAGGTGAAGAGTCAGTACGAATCAGTCGTAACAGCACTGCACCTGTAGCACCTGTTCAATATGCAGCTGCTCCAGCACCTGTAGCGGCAGCAGCTCCTGCGGCGGCACCTGTAGCAGCAGAAGCAGCAGCTCCTGCAGTTCCAGCTGGTCACCAAGTTCTTTCTCCAATGGTTGGTACTTTCTACGGCGCTCCAAGCCCAGACGCAAAACCATTCGTTAAAGTTGGTCAATCTGTAACTGCTGGCGAAACGCTATGTATCGTTGAAGCAATGAAAATGATGAACCAAATCGAAGCTGATAAATCTGGTGTTGTAACAGCTATCCTAGTTGAAGACGGTCAACCAGTAGAATTCGACCAAGCTCTAGTAATTATCGAATAATAGAGAGCACTCATTATGTTAGATAAATTAGTAATCGCGAACCGTGGTGAGATTGCACTACGTATTCTGCGTGCATGTAAAGAGCTTGGCATTAAAACGGTAGCGGTTCACTCAACTGCTGACCGTGACCTTAAGCACGTACTGCTTGCAGACGAAACCATTTGTATCGGTCCAGCTCGTGGTATCGATAGCTACCTAAACATCCCTCGTATCATCAGCGCAGCTGAAGTTACAGGTGCAGTAGCTGTTCACCCTGGCTACGGCTTCCTATCTGAAAATGCAGACTTTGCAGAACAGGTAGAGCGCAGTGGCTTTATCTTCGTTGGCCCTAAAGCTGAAACCATTCGCATGATGGGTGACAAAGTGTCAGCTATCACGTCAATGAAGAAAGCTGGCGTACCTTGTGTACCAGGTTCTGACGGCCCTCTTAACGACGACGAAGCAAAAAACAAAGCGCACGCTAAACGCATTGGCTTCCCAGTTATCATCAAGGCATCTGGCGGCGGCGGCGGTCGTGGTATGCGTGTTGTTCGTTCTGAAGCAGAATTAACAGAAGCTATCGCGATGACTCGTGCTGAAGCAAAAGCATGTTTCAACAACGACATGGTTTACATGGAGAAATTCCTAGAAAACCCACGTCACATTGAAGTACAAGTGCTTGCAGATGGCCAAGGTAATGCTATCCACCTAGGTGAGCGTGACTGTTCAATGCAACGTCGTCACCAGAAAGTTGTGGAAGAAGCGCCAGCTCCAGGTATCACTGAAGAGATGCGTAAGTACATTGGCGAACGTTGTACTCGTGCATGTATTGAGATCGGTTACCGCGGTGCAGGTACATTTGAATTCCTATACGAGAACGGTGAATTCTACTTCATCGAAATGAACACTCGTATCCAGGTTGAACACACGATTACTGAAATGGTAACGGGTATCGACCTAGTGAAAGAACAGCTACGTATTGCAGCTGGTCAGCCTCTATCATTCACTCAGGATGACATTAAGCTGCGTGGCCACTCAATCGAATGTCGTATCAATGCTGAAGATCCAGTTCGTTTCCTACCTTCACCAGGTAAGATTGAACGTTTCCACGCACCAGGCGGCATGGGCGTACGTTGGGAATCTCACATCTACACGGGTTACACAGTGCCACCACACTACGATTCAATGATTGGTAAGCTGATCACTTACGGTGAGAACCGTGATGTTGCTATCGCTCGTATGAAGAACGCATTGGGTGAAATGATTGTTGAAGGTATTAACGTTAATACTGAGCTTCAACTGTCTATTATGAACGACGAAAACTTCCAACACGGTGGTGCAAACATCCACTACCTTGAGAAGAAACTTGGTTTGTCATAATCCGTTCGTTTAAGAACAGTCAAAATGCTCACTTCGGTGAGCATTTTTGTTTTTGAACCGCCGAAAAAATCAATCTTTAATCCCCATTATATTCCGTGGGGTTTTGGTGAATTTGCTCATATTTTCTGCTAGAATCGCCATCCAATTTTTCTCATATAGAAGATGCAGCCATGCCTTGGATTCAAATCAAGCTTAATGCTACCAATGAAAATGCCGAACAAATCGGCGACATGTTAATGGAAGAGACTGGTGCTCTTTCTGTAACTTTCCTGGATGCACAAGATACCCCTGTATTTGAGCCTCTGCCAGGCGAAACTCGCCTTTGGGGTGATACTGACATTCTCGCGCTTTACGACGCTGAGACTGATACTGGTGTCGTTCTAGCGCAGATTAAAGCAAGCAACATGTTCCCTGCAGACTTTGCTCATAAAGTAGAGCAAATTGAAGACAAGGATTGGGAGCGTGAATGGATGGACAACTTCCACCCAATGAAGTTTGGTGAGCGTTTATGGATCTGCCCTAGCTGGCGCGATATCCCTGAACCTGACGCTGTTAACGTAATGCTAGACCCTGGCCTTGCATTTGGTACAGGTACTCACCCGACAACGGCATTGTGTCTTGAGTGGCTTGAAGGCTTAGACCTTGCAGGCAAAACCGTGATCGACTTCGGTTGTGGCTCAGGCATCCTAGCGATCGCTGCGATCAAACTAGGCGCAGCAAAAGTTATCGGGATCGACATTGATCCTCAAGCTCTGCTTGCATCAAAAGACAACGCACAACGCAATGGCGTTGCTGAGCAACTAGAGGTGTTCTTGCCACAAGATCAACCGGAAGGTTTGCTAGCAGACGTTGTTGTTGCCAACATTCTTGCGGGTCCATTACGCGACCTTTCTGGCATCATCAAGGGCCTAGTTAAGCCAAATGGTGTACTTGCGATGTCGGGTGTTTTAGATACACAAGCAGAAGATGTTGCCACTTATTATCGTGATGAGCTTCACATTGATCCGATCATCGAACAACAAGAATGGTGTCGAATCTCAGGTCGCAAGCAAGGCTAGACAAGACTTTGGGCGCTAATTGACTGAAATTTAAACAAATTACAAAAACAAATTGTAAATGCTCAAATATTAGTCTTTTCACGCAGCGAAAAAATGCGTAAAATGCGCGCCCTTGCTGGTACAGAACTGTGATGACATTTTTGAAAATCGGAAATTATCAACTTAAGAACAATCTAATCGTCGCTCCTATGGCTGGCGTAACGGATAGACCATTCCGTGAGTTGTGTCTTCGCTACGGGGCGGGGATGGCAGTCAGTGAAATGATGTCCTCCAATCCGAAAGTTTGGAAAACGTCAAAGTCTCAGCAGCGTATGGTACATGAAGGCGAATCGGGCATTCGTTCAGTACAAATCGCTGGTGCAGATCCACAGCTTATGGCCGAGGCTGCTCAATTTAATGTCGATAACGGTGCGCAAATCATCGATATCAACATGGGTTGTCCAGCCAAAAAAGTGAATAAGAAGCTTGCGGGCTCAGCCTTACTGCAGCATCCAGAACTCATTGAAGACATTCTGAAAGCGGTGGTAAATGCTGTCGACGTTCCAGTAACGTTGAAAACGCGCACAGGCTGGGATACAGACAATAGAAACTGTGTCCAAATCGCGAAAATAGCCGAAGACTGCGGCATACAAGCTCTTGCGCTCCATGGAAGAACTCGCGCTTGTATGTACAAAGGTGAGGCAGAATACAAACACATTAAAGCAGCGAAACAAGCAGTATCTATTCCGGTTATCGCTAACGGTGATATCGATAGTCCGGAAAAAGCGAAGTTTGTGCTGGAGTACACCGGCGCTGATGCTTTAATGATAGGTCGACCTGCCCAAGGACGTCCTTGGATTTTTAACGAAATCCTACACTATTTGGAAAACGGCACCACGATGGACCCACTCCCGATTTCGGAAGTGAAAGACATCATGCTTGGTCATGTGCACGCTCTACATGAATTTTATGGAGAGTTTTTAGGCCCTCGCATCGCTCGTAAGCATGTGGGTTGGTATCTAAAAGAACATGAACAAGCGAGTGAGTTTCGCCGTACCTTCAACGCATTCGAAGCAGGTGATCTGCAGCTTGAAGCGCTAGAAGGTTTTTTTGATAACGTTGCACCATAATTACGAGAAGAGCTAGACCGAATATGTTCGAACAAAATCTGACTTCAGAAGCATTGACAGTAACTACAGTTACATCACAAGACCAAATCACGCAGAAGCCACTACGTGACTCAGTTAAAGCATCATTGAAAAATTACCTTGCTCAATTAAACGGTCAAGAAGTCAGCGAGTTATACGAATTAGTATTAGCTGAAGTTGAACAGCCACTACTAGACACTATCATGCAGTACACTCGCGGTAACCAAACTCGCGCAGCAACCATGATGGGTATTAACCGCGGTACTCTTCGCAAGAAACTTAAAAAATACGGCATGAACTAATCGTTCTTTCGTAATTTATTGAATTGAAAGCCAAGCTCATTGTTGAGTTTGGCTTTTTTTTGGCTTGTCGATCCGTGATAGTCGCTGATTACTCTCCAGTGCGACAGCAGCGACCTTTGTCGACGTTTGCTGAGTCCAAGGCTGCTAGAATCGAACAATGGCTTGCATCATCGTCTACGTGACCACAACACGCATCATTAATCTTTTTAAGTGCGGTGCGAATCTTAGTTAACTCGGTAATCTTCTCATCAATCATCTCTAGCTTTGCTGAGGTAATAGACTTCACTTCAGCGCAACTGTGCTGTGTGGCCTCGAGGCGAATCTCAAGCAATTCTTTAATCTCGTCCAAACTCAGCCCCAACGCTTTAGATTTGAGAATAAACGTCACCTGTTTCTGGTTATTTTCATCATATAGGCGATAACCCGAGTCACTGCGACTGGCTGGCGCGATCAGGTTATTCTTCTCATAAAATCGCAAGGTATCGGCTGTCACACCGCATCGCTTCGCTAATTCACCGATCTGAAACATGTTTTTTCCTACTGTTTCGTCCATTCCACAATTAACCTTATCGTTACTTTTCAGGCTGAAATGGCACTTTTCATAATTAATTTTGAGATGCCAAACGATTGCGCGAGCTTTTTTGTAATAAATTAGTTAGAATCTGCGCCATCAAATTTGGAGTTGGTTATCTTATAGCTTAATCATAAGACTAACCCAAAAGGTCTTTACCAAAACTGGCCAATATTTTATCTCTTACTGGTATCTAAGATAATCCACGCTAAGAAGATAGAAACAAGTTCTTTTTTGGCAAATATCTTTATTTTAACCCCATGAATTTGAGGAAGATGGAAGCATGAATAACGCTCGTCCAATTCGCCGCGCTCTAATCAGCGTATCAGACAAAACTGGTATCGTTGAATTTGCACAAGCTCTTGCTAACCGTGGTGTAGATATCCTATCTACCGGTGGCACTGCTCGCCTGCTTGCTGAAAAAGGCATCTCTGTTACAGAAGTATCTGACTACACTGGTTTCCCAGAAATGATGGATGGCCGTGTTAAGACTCTGCACCCAAAAGTTCATGGTGGTGTTCTAGGCCGTCGTGGCCAAGATGATGACGTGATGGAAACTCACGGTATCAACCCTATCGATATGGTTGTTGTAAACCTATACCCATTCGCAGAAACCGTTGCTAAAGAAGGTTGTACCCTTGCTGATGCTGTTGAGAACATCGACATCGGCGGCCCTACAATGGTTCGCTCTGCAGCGAAAAACCACAAAGACGTAACGATCGTTGTTAACGCACACGACTACGAGCGCGTTGTCGCTGAAATGGACACGAACGATAAATCTCTAACACTAGAGACTCGCTTCGACCTCGCTATCGCAGCATTCGAGCACACCGCTTCTTACGACGGCATGATCGCAAACTACTTCGGCACTATGGTTCCATCTTACGGTGAGAACAAAGAAGGTGACGAACCTTCTCCTGAAAACAAGAGCAAATTCCCTCGCACGTTCAACCAACAGTTCGAGAAAAAGCAAGACATGCGCTACGGTGAGAACAGCCACCAGGCAGCCGCATTCTACGTTGAAGCAAACCCTGAAGAAGCATCAGTTTCTACAGCTCGCCAGATTCAAGGTAAAGCCCTTTCTTACAACAACATCGCTGACACCGACGCAGCACTTGAGTGTGTGAAAGAGTTCGACCAGCCAGCATGTGTGATCGTTAAGCACGCTAACCCATGTGGTGTTGCACTAGGTGAAGACATCCTAGAAGCTTACGACCGTGCATTCAAAACAGACCCAACTTCTGCATTTGGCGGCATCATCGCTTTCAACCGTGAGCTAGACGCTGCAACAGCAACGGCTATCACTGAGCGTCAATTCGTTGAAGTTATCATTGCACCATCAGTTTCTGCTGAAGCAGTAGCAATCGTAGCGGCTAAGAAAAACCTTCGCCTACTTGAGTGTGGTGAGTGGACAACGAAGACAACTGGCTTTGACGTTAAACGCGTTAACGGTGGTTTGCTAGTTCAAGACCGCGACCAAGGCATGGTGTCTGAAGATGACCTTAAAGTGGTTTCTAAGCGCCAACCTACAGCTGAAGAATTGAAAGATGCTCTATTCTGCTGGAAAGTAGCGAAATACGTTAAATCTAACGCTATCGTTTACTCGAAAGGCGACATGACAATTGGTGTTGGCGCTGGCCAAATGAGCCGCGTTTACTCTGCGAAAATCGCAGGCATCAAAGCTGCAGACGAAGGTCTACAGGTTGAAGGCTGTGTGATGGCATCAGATGCATTCTTCCCATTCCGTGACGGTATCGACGCGGCTGCAGAGGCTGGCATCAAGTGTGTTATCCAACCGGGCGGCTCTATGCGTGATGACGAAGTTATCGCAGCAGCAGACGAACACGGCATGGCGATGATCTTTACGGGCATGCGTCACTTCCGCCACTAGAAAGAAAAGATACGAGAGCGCTTCGCTACGGGAAACGAGAACGCTGCGCTCCGAGATGAGCAACACTATCATTTAGTGTTGCTCAGACATTTTTTAGTTCTACTACTATCAATTTTGATTGAAGGTTTAAAACATGAATGTATTGATTATTGGTGCTGGCGGTCGTGAGCATGCACTAGGTTGGAAAGCAGCACAAAACCCAAACGTTGAAACAGTATTCATCGCACCAGGTAACGCAGGTACTGCACTTGAGCCAAAACTAGAGAACGTAAACATCGGCGTTGAAGACATCGCTGGTTTAGTCGCGTTTGCTCAAGATAAAAAAATCGAACTGACTATCGTGGGCCCTGAAGCACCATTGGTTATCGGTGTGGTTGATGCATTCCGCGAAGTAGGTTTGCCAATCTTCGGCCCTACTCAAGCTGCAGCACAGCTTGAAGGCTCTAAAGCATTCACTAAAGACTTCCTAGCTCGTCATGATATCCCAACAGGTTACTACTCAAACTTCACTGAGATTGAGCCAGCTATCGCTTACGTTCGCGAGCAAGGCGCTCCTATCGTAGTGAAAGCTGACGGTCTTGCGGCAGGTAAAGGCGTTATCGTTGCGATGACCCTTGAAGAAGCAGAAGACGCAATCAAAGACATGCTAGCGGGCAACGCCTTTGGCGAAGCAGGCAGCCGCGTTGTTATCGAAGAGTTCCTCGAAGGCGAAGAAGCAAGCTTCATCGTAATGGTTGACGGCTCTAGCGTGCTTCCTATGGCCACCAGCCAAGATCACAAACGTGTTGGCGACAAAGACACTGGGCCAAACACGGGCGGCATGGGTGCTTACTCTCCTGCGCCGGTTGTAACTCCAGAAATCCACAACCGTATCCTTGAGGAAGTTATCTACCCAACGGTACGTGGTATGGACGCAGAAGGCGCACCTTACACAGGTTTCCTTTACGCTGGCCTAATGATCGATGCTGACGGCACACCTAAAGTTATCGAATACAACTGCCGCTTTGGCGACCCTGAAACGCAACCTATCATGATGCGTATGGAGTCAGACCTTGTTGAACTTTGCCTAATGGCTATCGACGAGAAGCTCGACGAAGCAGAATCGAAGTGGGATCCACGCGCTTCTATCGGTGTTGTTCTTGCGGCTGGCGGTTACCCTGCTGACTACGCAAAAGGTGACGTTATTTCACTACCAACAAGCGAAGTTGAAGGCCAAAAGGTTTTCCACGCGGGTACGACAAATAATGAAGCTGGCGACGTTGTGACAAACGGCGGTCGTGTACTTTGTGCAACAGCACTGGGCAATACGGTTTCTGAGGCTCAAGAGCGCGCTTACGCGTTGACGAAGCAAGTTAGCTGGAATGGTATGTTCCACCGCAATGATATTGGTTACCGTGCGATTGCGCGCGAACAAGAGCAGTAAACAATCTTGTTGCTCGCTTACTTTCCAATAACAGTAAGCAAATGACAGCAAGTGAATAACAGAAAAAGGCGCCTCAATAGGCGCCTTTTATTATCTCATTTACACAAGAATCTGTATTTGTACAGACAAATAGGCACTTGGCCTACAGTAGGCCAAATACTCTCAATCCTTTGATTACTCGCTATTCTTTCAACAATGATGGCCTAACGACACAATCATGGCTGTATTCAGCCAGCATCAGTAACTCTTCCACGCTCATCTTACCCAGTGAATCACTGCCAAGAAACGCCGCATAGCTTTCCACAGATGCCAATCGGTCGATCACGAAGCTTGGTAAAGTCTGGTTAAATTCAATGCGATCAAATTCACCACCAGCGCACGTCTTAAAAGAGCTGCCATCCCAGTAACCCTGAACCAATCTTAGCCCTTCGTCATTCTGCTTCATCGTAGTCTCTAGAACCGATTTAGCTTCTTTCTGGTAGTTTTCAAGCTGCTTAGCTTGGATAGGTAAGATTTTGCTGTCGATACGATACTGTTGATACACAGCTTCGCCCGACTTATTGAAACGCACATGGACACGATAAGGAACCAGCTTATTAGAAGAGTTACGCTGCTCGCCTTCACGAATGAATTCACGAAGCACACTTTCTGACCAAGCATAGTCAGTTTGGTACCAGCCGTAATCGCCTACAGTGACGTAGTCAGCTGAAGTATGAGGTTGTGTTAGCTTGTTTGTAACCCAGTAAAAACTTGTCGCGTCGCCCATGACTTGGCCGCCGGTGTGAGTTTCAAATTGCTCTAGGTTTTTGCGAGGGCTTGTTGAAGAACAGCCAATAAGAAATGTAGATAATAGTGAAACGAGAAGAAATGCTTTTTTCATAAAAACCTGTACCGAGGTGGAATACGACTACCTCGGTACAGTTTAGATTATTTCACTGAATCTTTCAGCGCTTTACCTGCAACAAATGCTGGAACATTTGCAGCAGCGATTTGGATCTCATCACCAGTTTTTGGGTTACGACCAGTGCGAGCTGCACGGTGGTTTACTTTAAAAGTACCAAAACCAATTAGCTGAACTTGATCGCCATCTTTAAGAGCATCTGTAACACCGCCAAGAGTCGCTTCTAGAGCAGCTTTAGCTTGTGCTTTAGAAAGGTCCGCTTTTTCAGCAATAAAGTCGATTAATTGAGTCTTGTTCATTTTAGGTTTCCCTTCTTTGTATTTTTGAATTCAATTCACTCTAAAACATAAATGCCCCATCTGGCAAAGGTTTGTCGTCGATCTTTAGCTCTAATGCCGTAGTTTTAGCCATAATATGAGTAATAACTCACAATTTGTTACTGATTTTATTAAGCAAGCCCTTGTTTAAAAGGGGCTGAGAGCAAAATTAATGATGACCTAGCCACTACTTTTTCACTATAATCCACGCTGAATCGCTGCTAAAGCGTACAATTTAATTTAAGGGCAAACATGCTGCTGCTAACTATTTACGTCTCCATTGCTATTGGAGTTTCTTTCATTTGTTCTGTTTTGGAAGCTGTACTTTTGAGTATTAGTCCGAGCTACATTGCTCAACTAAAACAAAATGGGCACCCTGCAGCAGAGTCTTTAGACAAACTGAAAACAGATATTGACCGCCCGCTTGCGTCAATTTTAACGCTCAACACCATCGCGCATACTATCGGTGCTGCGACAGCAGGTGCACAAGCGGCTGTCGTTTTTGGTAGCCAATGGTTAGGTGTCTTCTCTGCCGTGCTAACGCTAGGTATTTTGGTACTGTCTGAGATTGTTCCAAAAACCATTGGTGCAACCTACTGGCGTCAACTTGCTCCTACTTCAGCAAGTGTGCTGCGTTGGATGGTGTTCTTCCTAACACCGTTTGTATGGTTCTCAGAACAGATCACCAAACGTCTTGCTCGTGGCCACCAAGCACCCAAAATGCGTGATGAACTATCTGCAATGGCGATTTTGGCAAAAGAGAGCGGTGAATTTGCAGAAGGCGAATCAAAAATCCTGAGCAACCTACTGGGTATTCAAGATGTACCCGTGACTCAAATAATGACGCCGCGCCCAGTGGTATTCCGTGTTGATGCGGAAATGAGTGTCAATACCTTCCTAGAACAACATAAAGACACGCCATTCTCACGCCCGCTGGTTTACAGCGAGCAGAGTGACAACATCATCGGTTTTGTTCACCGCTTAGAGCTGTTTAGATTGCAGCAAGCCGGTTGTGGTGAGAAAGCTCTGGGTGAGGTAATGCGCCCTATCCACGTGTTGCTGAACAACATGGGCTTGGCTAAAGCCTTTGACCAGATGATGGCAAACCGCCTGCAACTGTCTTTAGTTGTGGACGAATACGGCACTATTCAGGGCATCATCACCCTAGAAGACATCTTTGAGCACCTAGTGGGCGAAGAGATTGTCGATGAAGCGGATAAGACGACTGATATGCAAGAACTGGCGTTCCAACGCTGGGAGAAGTGGAAAGAGACACACGGTGTTATCGAAAACCGCGATGACGAGGACGAGCTAGAGGAAGAAACTCCAGCAGACAACGACTCTTCAGATGCAAAATCAACGAATGACGACGACGCATCAAAAGACAAAGTGCAGAACGAAGACAAAAAAGACGCTTAATCTCAATTTGATACCGTCAGATACCACAAAGGCTCCCTAGGGAGCCTTTGTTTTTATTCGTACCTAGGTGCAATTGCGAATTATAGCGCAACACCAATGTTACTGACTGGGTCTTCACGCAGTTCGTGGCGTAGGTCTTTGATCAGCTCTAAGTCACGCTCAGTCGTTTCACGTAGAGGTCGGAAAATGGCCCACTGAACGTCCCACTCTTCACACACCGCTTCGTTTTCTTTCTGGTTTTCGTTCGTCACTTCTTCAGCGCCTTGAGCAAACTCAAGCTCAGCAACCGTCTTCACCGATTGTTGACTCACTTTAATTACCGCTTCCAACATATGTTCACGGTCAAGCAGACCATGAATTAGCGTTGCTAGGCCTTGGCATGCGTCCATTGCTGGGTAAACACCATAAAAATCAAAATCATCACCGCTAGGGAATAGCTCTTCAACCTTCTCAAGTTGACGCTCAAAGTTCACCTTTGCTGTTTTAACCGTCAGGATTTCCCAAATGCTATCCAAAACATCACGATAGATTCGAGCTTCCGCAAATTCTGTATTCTCACAAAACATGGCATAGTTAGGGTACATACGCTCACATAGACACGCCATAAAGGTAATTTGTTGCCAAGGTTCTAACTTTTCAAGACGAACCTGCAGTGGATTCTGAAGCATAGTCACTCAATAATTGCAGAAAAAGACAGCGAAAGTGTACTTGATAAACCCTGGGGGGAAAAGGTAAGCCGATGAACAATTTTACGAATAAGCTCTATATTCTTACTGAGCATGACGATACCTATACGCAACTGATTCTAAACCAGGATTTACCCGACCTAGAAATCACTCAAAACCCCAAATCAGCACAGATTGTCTTGGCGTCACCACCTCTAATCGCAGAGCGCCTCGGCGAGTTTAAAGAGCTAGACTGGGTACAGAGTACCTATGCCGGAATCAATAAACTCACTCAGCCAGATCTGCGTCAGGACTATACGCTAACCAACGTCAAAGGCATCTTTGGTCCGGCTATCGCAGAATACGTATTGGGTTACACAATCAGTCACTGTAGACACTTCCCTCATTACCACCAGCATCAACAACAACGAAACTGGCAGCCACAGCTTTATACTAGCCTAACTGACAAAACTATGGTGATTTTAGGAACAGGTTCAATCGGCAGTCATTTGGCAAAAACCGCGGCGGCTTTTGGTATTCATACCATAGGTGTCAACCGTACCGGCATCCCATCCAAACAAGAAACCTTTAAAGAGACTTTCCACATCAATGAGATAGAGGCTGCCCTTAAGCAGGCCGATATTGTGGTCAACACCTTGCCATCAACCGCTGAAACCTATCAGCTGTTGAACCAAACCACGTTAGGTTACTGCTCTAATGTGTTGCTGTTTAATGTCGGTCGAGGGGAAAGCATCGACAATAAAGCCTTGTTGCTCGCCATAAAAAACAGATGGGTAGAACACGCATTTTTAGATGTGTTTGAAAGTGAACCCCTCTCTCAGGAACACCCTTTCTGGAAACTACCGCAAGTCACCATCACTCCACACATCGCTGCACTCAGTGAGCCAAGACAAGTAGTCGAGATCTTCGCAGAGAATTACAAACAGTGGCGAGATGGCTTTACACTTAATCATGTCATCGATTTTGAAAAAGGTTACTGATGTCCTCTTCGTTACTTAAAGAGATTCGACAATGCCGAGCTTGTGAGCCTCACCTATCACACGGTGCTAACCCGGTGATTCAAGCGCATCCAAACGCGCGCTTGCTGATCATAGGCCAAGCGCCGGGTATCAAGGTGCATGAGTCGTCGATCCCTTGGAATGACGCGAGTGGCGAACGATTAAGAGGATGGTTAGGGATAGATAGCGATACTTTTTACGACGAGCAAAAAGTCGCGATTGTGCCTATGGGGTTTTGTTATCCGGGGAAAGGGAAAAGTGGTGATCTTCCACCACGCAAAGAGTGCGCGGAGCTTTGGCATAACAAAGTGCTGCAATCTCTACCCAATATTCAAATGACACTGCTGATTGGCCAGTACGCACAAAACCATTACCTAACAAACAAGACCACCAGCACATTGACCGAAACCGTGCGAGATTGGCAAAGGTGGGCGCCTGAGTTTTTGCCATTACCCCACCCTTCGCCACGCAATAATATCTGGCTCAAGAAGAACCCTTGGTTTGAAAGTGAAGTCATTCCTTATATCAGGAAACACATCTCTGAGCATTTGGCCTACCATGATCCAAATACCTAATTAACTGCACACAACAAGATTAAACCGCCATCAAATGCCAATTTCAGGCAATAAAAAAGCGCTGTTGGTTTCCCAACAGCGCTTTCAATAATCTTACTCAGAATTACTTGTGGTAAGGCTTAGACAATTCGTGAACAGCGTCAACGAATACACCAGCGTTCTCTGGCGGTACATCTAAGTGGATACCGTGGCCTAGGTTAAATACATGACCTGTACCACCGTCGCCGAAGCCTTCAAGGATGCTGCCCACTTCTTCGCGAATACGTTCAGGCTGAGCGTAAAGCATTGAAGGATCCATGTTACCTTGCAGAGCAACTTTGTCGCCGATGCGAGCTTTTGCATCTGCGATGTTGATTGTCCAGTCTAGACCAACCGCATCACAACCTGTTGCTGCGATAGACTCAAGCCACATGCCACCGTTCTTAGTGAACAGAGTAACCGGTACTCGACGACCTTCGTTTTCACGGATTAGGCCATCAACGATTTTGTGCATGTATTGCAGTGAGAATAGGTTGTAGTCACGAGGAGTCAGTACACCACCCCATGTATCAAATACCATTACCGATTGAGCACCCGCTTTAATTTGCGCGTTCAAGTATTCGATAACACTGTCAGCCAGCTTGTCTAGAAGCAGGTGCAGCGTTTGTGGTTCTGCGTACATCATCTTCTTGATCTTAGTGAATGCTTTAGAGCTTCCACCTTCAACCATGTATGTCGCTAGAGTCCATGGGCTACCAGAGAAACCAATCAGTGGCACTTCGCCTTTCAGGTCTTTACGGATCTGACGAACGGCATTCATTACGTATTGAAGCTCGCCTTCTGGATCAGGTAGGCCAATCTTCTCTACGTCAGCTTTACACGTGATAGGACGCTCAAACTTAGGACCTTCACCTGTTTCAAAGTACAAACCTAAGCCCATTGCATCAGGGATAGTTAGGATGTCTGAGAACAAGATTGCCGCATCAAGCGGGAAACGACGTAAAGGTTGAAGTGTTACTTCTGATGCCAGTTCCGCGTTTTTGCACAAAGACATGAAATCGCCCGCTTCAGCGCGCGTTGCTTTGTATTCAGGAAGATAGCGGCCAGCTTGGCGCATCATCCATACCGGTGTGTAATCAACAGGCTGTTTTAAAAGTGCGCGTAAATAGCGATCGTTTTTTAATTCGGTCATTCCGTTAAATTCCAATTCAATCTTGTCTAGTTTTGATGGCAAGTATTCTAACACTGATTGAAGGGTAAAAGCTGTGTGCTTTGCAACCTAGATCAAGTTATTAACTTTTAAATCAATGCTTAATTTGCACCCAATTACGGGAGCATGTTAAAAATTTGTTCTCTAGCGAAAATTACAATTATAACATCTGAGTAGTCACTACTCAGCATCTCATAACGACATCTTACTTACCCCCTCCACTTGTGGAGGGTTTTTTTTTAGCTTTTGACCACCCATAGGCCAAATACTATCACAGGCAAATTAGTGCTCTAGCATCTGCTCCGTCACACCATCTTTTATCACGTCATCAACGGTTTTCTCAATCAACTGTCTCGCAATAGTTCCAACAGGAGCAACATCAGGTAGGCTTGTTACGTCAAACCATTGAGCATCCGATAGCTCGCTGTAGTCAGGCTTAAGCGTACCACCAGCATAATCTGCGAGAAAGCCCATCATCATACTCGATGGAAACGCCCATGGCTGGCTGCCAAAATAACGAATATTATCGACATCGATACCCGTTTCTTCTTTGACTTCTCTTGCCACACACTGCTCTAAGGTTTCTCCGACCTCTAGGAAGCCCGCTATCACGGTATACATGCCTGTTTTATGTCTTGGGTGCTGTGCAAGCAATATCTTGTTGTCGTTTCGTACAGCGACAATGATGCACGGGAAGATACGGGGGTAGTGAAGCGTGCGGCAATCTCCACACTGCATCGCCACCTGGTTATGATTGAGATGATTTCGACCACCACACTGAGGGCAAAAACGCATACTTTGAGTCATATGCCCATATTGGATGGCTTTGCTTGCAGTCAAGAAACTCTCTTCGGGCCAGTGTAGTAACTCTCTTAGGCTGACCATGCTCAGCTCATTCTCCACATCACAATCGTTGAGCCAATACACCTTGCGACCTTGATGCTGACCAATACAGATTGCATGCTCCACACTCAGCCCTAGCTCTTCAGCAGAGCCAAACGGAAACTGATCATTATTAACCCAAATATCACTACCAGAAACGACGCACCAATAAGCTTGCTCTGTCATTTTGTTATCACTTTTTTTTAACATCCCTATGCCTCATTGCTTGCAGTTCGTTCATTTTACTGGCAATCTAATTTCATACTAGAGTTGTAGCAGAGAATATTTCAAGCTATTACTTTTAGTAGCTACCAATAAAACGGACCCTGCTTAGGCAATTACTTGATCACAAGGTTGTGATCAGATCATGAGGACATGGTCATGCTAAATAAATTCAAACAAATACAAGAACAATGGGGTGGCTCTAATGAGGTCATCGATCATTGGCTCGAAACTCGACAGTCTCTAATCGTTGAGTATTGTAAGCTAGGTGCCCTGCAGCCAGCTAGCAACGGGCAATCAAACGTTGTTGAACTCCCTTCACCTAAAGAAATAAGCTCATTCTGTGATCATGTTGTCGATTATATCTCAGAGGGTCATTTTAAGATCTACGATATGGTCATGAAAAAATGGCAAGCAACAGGCTTTAAAACCAATGACGAGATTGATACAACTTACGCGAAGATCGTACTTACAACCGAGCCGCTTCTAGAATTCAATGATAAGTACGTTAAAGTAAATGCAGACGATGAGTTGCCTAACTTCGAAGGAGATATGTCCAAAGTAGGTGAACTACTCGAACTACGTTTTGAAGTAGAAGATAATCTTATCCAGCTTATTGCAGACAGTTTAGCGATTCCACCAGGCGCTTAGTTAGCCGAATCCTTAATAAGCTTGCCTCTGTGCAAGCTTTTTGTTTTGTCTGTAAGGTTATCCAAACTACCCAGAACCTTTCAGACAGAGCTTACTCGCTCGCCCTGACCTTTAGCCATAAGCATATGGTTACAGCCCTAATCAGCCTAGTCATCTCTACCCTTTATCTTACTGGCCTCAAAGAGCACTCTTCAGGACATAAATCCAACCTCACCAGCTAGATAAGCACACCTATCACTTTATAAGTCATAGCTAAATACCAATACGCCAGATACAAAAAAGGCACCCGAAGGTGCCTTTTTCTTATCTCTTAGAGACTACTCGTAGAGCTTACTCTTCTGAAGAGAAACCAGCGTTTAGAAGTGCTGCTAGATTGTCAGTAGCTTGTTCAGCTGAAGGACCTTCTTGCTCTTCTTCACGTTGTTTTTGACGCTCTTGGTGGTATGCGAAACCAGTACCAGCTGGGATCAGACGACCAACAATTACGTTCTCTTTCAGACCGCGAAGGTCATCACGCTTACCAGAAACCGCAGCTTCTGTTAGTACGCGAGTCGTTTCTTGGAACGATGCAGCTGAGATGAATGACTCAGTTGCAAGAGATGCTTTAGTAATACCTAGTAGATCACGTTCGAAACGTACTAGTTCTTTACCTTCAGCTTCTAGCTTACGGTTAGCAATCTTAACATTGTGGTACTCAACTTGTTCGCCAGGTAGGAACGGAGAGTCACCAGAATGAGTGATTGTACACTTACGTAGCATTTGACGAACGATAGTCTCGATGTGCTTATCGTTAATCTTTACGCCTTGTAAGCGGTAAACTTCTTGAACTTCGTTCGCGATGTACTGAGTTACTGCGTGGATACCACGTAGACGCAGGATATCGTGTGGAGTTTCAGGACCGTCGGCGATTACATCACCACGTTCAATCTTCTCACCTTCGAACACGTTCAATTGACGATGCTTAGGAATCATCTCTTCGTAAGCGTCACCGCCTTCACGAGTGATTACTAGACGACGCTTACCTTTCGTTTCTTTACCGAAAGACACAGTACCTGTGTGCTCAGCAAGGATCGCAGGCTCTTTAGGCTTACGAGCTTCGAATAGGTCAGCTACGCGTGGTAGACCACCGGTGATATCTTTGTTTCCGCTCGATTTTTGAGGGATACGAGATAGTGTGTCACCGATGCCAACTTCAGCGCCATCTTCGATGTTTACAATCGCTTTGCCAGGTAGGAAGTAGTGAGCTGGCATATCAGTACCAGGGATCATTACGTCGTTACCTTGCTCATCAACAAGTTTGATAGCTGGACGCATATCTTTACCTGCTGCTGGGCGAGCTGCTGCGTCTGTAACTTCACTTGAAGAAAGACCCGTTAGATCGTCAGTTTGACGAGAAACTGTAATACCATCGATCATATCTACGAATTGGATACGACCTGCCACTTCAGTGATGATTGGCATGGTATGCGCTTCCCAGTTAGCTACAACTTCACCAGCAGTAACTGCTGCGTTGTCGCCTTTGGTTAGCATCGAACCGTAAGGAAGTTTGTGCTTCTCTTTAGTACGGCCGAATTCATCAATAATCGTCATCTCAGATGCACGAGAAGTGATAACCAGTTTCTTATCTTTGTTAACTACGAACTTAGCATTGTGAAGTTTCACAGTACCAGTTGTCTTAGCTTGGATGCTGTTCTCTGCTGCTGCAGTAGATGCCGCACCACCGATGTGGAACGTACGCATCGTTAGCTGTGTACCCGGTTCACCGATAGATTGTGCAGCGATAACACCAACTGCTTCACCTTGGTTCACTAGGTGACCACGTGCTAGGTCACGACCGTAACACTGTGCACAACAACCGAAGTCTGCATCACAGGTAACAACAGAGCGCACTTTCATGCTATCTACTGAGTTGTCTTCCATGATTTGACACCACTTCTCATCAATCAGAGTATTACGTGGAATCAGTACATCTTCAGTACCAGGCTTAAGAACGTCTTCAGCTACTACACGACCTAGAGCAAGCTCAGAAAGTGCAACTTTAACGTCACCACCTTCGATGTGAGGCATCATGTCGATACCTTCATGCGTGCCACAGTCATGTTCGTGTACTACAACGTCTTGAGCAACGTCTACTAGACGACGAGTTAGGTAACCCGAGTTTGCTGTTTTCAGTGCTGTATCCGCAAGACCCTTACGAGCACCGTGCGTTGAGATAAAGTACTGAAGGACGTTTAGACCTTCTTTAAAGTTCGCTGTGATCGGCGTTTCGATGATTGAACCATCTGGACGCGCCATCAGACCACGCATACCTGCTAGCTGACGAATCTGAGCTGCAGAACCACGTGCGCCCGAGTCGGCCATCATGTAGATGCTGTTGAACGATTCTTGCTGTTCTTCTTCGCCGTCACGGTTGATAACTGTTTCAGAAGATAGGTTATCCATCATTGCTTTCGCAACGCGGTCATTCGTAGATGCCCAGATATCGATAACTTTGTTGTAACGCTCACCCGCAGTAACAAGACCAGATTGGAATTGCTCTTGGATTTCGCGAACTTCTTCTTCAGCAGATTCAATTTCATCGTATTTCGCTTGAGGTACAACCATATCGTCGATACCTACAGAAACACCAGAAAGTGCAGCGTATGCAAAACCTGCGTACATGATTTGGTCAGCAAATACTACTGTATCTTTTAGACCAAGCTTACGGTAACACTCGTTAAGAAGAGTAGAGATCTGCTTCTTACCTAACTTTTGGTTAACGATGCTGTACGGTAGGCCAGCTGGAACGATTTGCCATAGCATTGCACGGCCGACAGTTGTATCAACCATCTTCGTTTCAGTAGTGCTGTTACCATCTTCGTCTACTACAGTTTCGGTGATACGTACTTTAACGCGAGCGTGTAGCTCAGCAGTCTTAGTACGGTATGCCTTTTCAGCCTCAGCAGGGCCAGCAAGGTACATACCTTCGCCTTTCACGTTGATCTTGTCACGTGTCATGTAGTAAAGACCCAATACAACGTCCTGAGAAGGTACGATGATCGGATCACCTGACGCTGGCGACAGAATGTTATTCGTCGACATCATCAGTGTACGTGCTTCAAGCTGCGCTTCTAGAGTTAGAGGCACGTGTACCGCCATTTGGTCACCATCGAAGTCGGCGTTGTATGCCGCACACACTAGTGGGTGAAGCTGAATCGCTTTACCTTCGATTAGTACTGGTTCAAACGCTTGGATACCTAGACGGTGAAGTGTAGGTGCACGGTTAAGCAGTACTGGGTGTTCGCGGATTACTTCGTCCAGGATATCCCAAACGATAGCTTCTTCGCGCTCTACCATCTTCTTAGCAGCTTTGATTGTCGTAGCCATGCCACGAGTTTCTAGCTTGCTGTAGATGAACGGCTTAAATAGCTCAAGTGCCATCTTCTTAGGAAGACCACACTGATGTAGACGAAGGTATGGACCTACTGTGATTACAGAACGGCCAGAGTAGTCTACACGTTTACCTAGAAGGTTCTGACGGAAACGACCTTGTTTACCCTTGATCATATCAGCAAGAGATTTCAGAGGACGCTTGTTAGAACCAGTGATAGCACGACCACGACGACCGTTATCTAGAAGTGCATCAACAGACTCTTGCAGCATACGCTTTTCGTTACGTACGATGATGTCCGGAGCAGCTAGCTCTAGAAGGCGCTTCAAACGGTTGTTACGGTTGATCACACGACGGTAAAGGTCGTTCAGATCTGAAGTCGCAAAACGACCGCCATCTAGTGGTACTAGAGGACGTAGATCTGGCGGCAGAACCGGAAGTACAGTCAGAATCATCCATTGCGGATCGTTACCCGATGCAATGAACGCTTCAACTAGCTTCAGGCGCTTAGTAACTTTTTTACGCTTAGTTTCTGAGTTAGTCGTTTCTAACTCTTCGCGCATTTCTTCCACTTCTTGATGAAGGTCCATTGTTGCAAGCAGATCTTTGATCGCTTCAGCACCCATCTTAGCAGTAAATTCGTCACCCCACTCTTCTAGACGATCCAGATACTCTTCTTCAGTAAGCATCTGAGATTTTTCTAGATCAGTCATACCTGGTTCAGTTACTACGTACATCTCGAAGTAAAGAACACGTTCGATATCACGTAGAGGGATATCCATTAGTAGACCGATACGAGACGGCAGTGATTTTAGGAACCAGATGTGAGCAACTGGTGAAGCTAGCTCGATGTGGCCCATGCGGTCACGACGAACTTTAGTTTGTGTAACTTCAACGCCACACTTCTCACAGATAACACCACGGTGCTTCAGGCGCTTGTATTTGCCACAAAGACATTCGTAGTCTTTAACTGGACCAAAAATACGTGCACAGAACAGACCATCACGTTCAGGTTTGAACGTACGATAGTTAATTGTTTCCGGCTTTTTAACTTCACCAAAAGACCATGAACGGATCATGTCTGGTGAAGATAGACCGATTTTGATTGCATCAAATTCTTCGGTCTTATGCTGTGCTTTTAGAAAGTTTAATAAGTCTTTCACATTCAGCTCCTGTAAGGAGTTAAAGGAGCTCACTGCTGTAGCAAGCTCCCTTTTACCAAATAATCCTATCTTCTTTTAAAAAGAAGGAGGGATTACTCTTCGTCTTCTAGCTCGATGTTGATACCTAGCGAGCGAATCTCTTTCAACAGTACGTTGAACGACTCAGGCATACCAGGTTCCATGCTATGGTTACCGTCTACGATGTTCTTATACATCTTAGTACGGCCGTTAACGTCATCTGACTTAACTGTTAGCATTTCTTGTAGAGTATATGCAGCACCGTATGCTTCTAGTGCCCATACTTCCATCTCACCGAAACGCTGACCACCGAACTGAGCTTTACCACCAAGTGGTTGCTGAGTTACTAGGCTGTAAGAACCAGTTGAACGAGCATGCATCTTGTCATCAACCAAGTGGTTCAGTTTCAGCATGTACATGTAACCAACAGTTACAGGACGCTCAAACGAATCACCAGTACGACCATCAAACAGTTTAAGCTGACCAGATTCTGGCAGATCACCCAGTTTAAGTAGTTCTTTGATTAGAGACTCAGAAGCACCGTCGAACACAGGAGTAGCAATCGGTAGACCGCCACGTAGGTTCTTGATCAGTGTACGAACTTGATCATCAGACAGTTCAGCAATATCAACTTTCTGACGAGTATCACCAAGATCGTAAACCTTCTGTAGGAACTCACGGAACTTATGCAGTTCTTGTTGTTCCTTAACCATTTGGTTGATCTTGTCACCGATACCTTTCGCAGCCAAACCTAAGTGAACTTCTAGGATCTGACCGATGTTCATACGCGATGGTACACCCAGCGGGTTAAGTACGATGTCTACAGGCTGACCTTTCTCATCGTATGGCATGTCTTCAACAGGGTTAATCTTAGAGATTACACCTTTGTTACCGTGACGACCGGCCATCTTATCACCAGGCTGGATACGACGTTTAACCGCTAGGTAAACTTTAACAATCTTAAGAACGCCAGGCGCTAGATCATCACCTTGAGTGATTTTACGACGCTTAGTTTCAAACTTCTTATCGAAGTCTGCTTTTAGCTCATCCCACTGCTCAGCAAGTTGCTCAAGCTGTGTTTGTAGCGCATCGTCTTCTAGAACTTGCTCTAGCCATTGCTTACGACCGATAGTATCAAGCTTAGCTTCAGAGTAACCACCAGACAGAAGTACAGCTTTAACACGGTTAAGAAGGCCACCCTCAAGAATTTGGAACTCTTCAGTTAGGTCTTTCTTAGCTTCTTTAAGCTGCATCTGTTCGATTTCAAGTGCACGCTTGTCTTTCTCTACGCCATCGCGAGTGAAGACTTGTACATCGATGATAGTACCCGAAACAGAGTTTGGTACACGTAGAGAAGTATCTTTAACATCAGATGCTTTCTCACCGAAGATAGCACGTAGTAGCTTCTCTTCAGGAGTCAGTTGAGTTTCACCTTTAGGGGTTACTTTACCAACTAGGATGTCGCCACCCTTAACTTCAGCACCAATGTAAACGATACCTGACTCGTCTAGTTTAGACAGAGCAGACTCACCTACGTTTGGAATATCAGCTGTGATCTCTTCAGAACCCAGCTTAGTATCACGAGCCACACAAGATAGTTCTTGAATGTGGATTGTCGTGAAACGGTCTTCTTGAACTACGCGCTCAGATACTAAGATCGAGTCTTCGAAGTTGTAACCGTTCCAAGGCATGAATGCGATACGCATGTTTTGGCCAAGAGCTAGTTCACCAAGGTCTGTTGAAGGGCCATCAGCAAGAACATCGCCGCGTGCAACTGGTTCACCAGGAAGTACAGTTGGACGTTGGTTAATACATGTGTTTTGGTTCGAACGCGTGTACTTAGTTAGGTTGTAGATATCGATACCAGCTTCGCCAGGTACCAATTCATCTTCGTTAACCTTAACTACGATACGAGAAGCGTCTACAGACTGAACTTGACCACCACGTTTAGCAACCGCTGTAACACCAGAGTCAACTGCGATGTTACGTTCGATACCAGTACCTACTAGAGGCTTATCAGCCTTAAGTGTTGGTACAGCTTGACGTTGCATGTTGGCACCCATCAATGCACGGTTCGCATCATCGTGTTCTAGGAACGGGATAAGCGAAGCAGCGATAGATACTACTTGGTTTGTCGCAACATCCATGTAGTCAACGTGATCGCGAGGGTGAAGACCAGATTCACCTTTTTGACGAGCTGTGATTAGCTCATCTGCAAACGTACCTTCTTCAGTAAGAATGGTGTTTGCTTGCGCGATTACGAATTGACCTTCCTGGATTGCAGACAGGTAATCAACTTCTTCTGTTACTACACCATCTACTACACGACGGTACGGAGTTTCTAGGAAACCGTAATCGTTACAACGTGCAAACGCAGATAGCGAGTTAATTAGACCGATGTTTGGACCTTCAGGCGTTTCGATCGGACATAGACGACCGTAGTGAGTTACGTGAACGTCACGTACTTCGAAGCCTGCGCGCTCACGAGTAAGACCACCAGGACCTAAAGCAGAGATACGACGTTTGTGCGTAACTTCTGACAATGGGTTGTTTTGGTCCATGAACTGTGAAAGCTGTGAAGAGCCAAAGAATTCTTTAACTGCAGCAGAGATCGGCTTAGCGTTGATAAGATCTTGAGGCATGATTGCATCAAGGTCACCAAGGCTTAGGCGCTCTTTAACGGCACGTTCTACACGAACTAGACCAACACGGAATTGGTTTTCTGCCATTTCACCTACAGAACGGATACGACGGTTGCCAAGGTGGTCGATATCGTCCACTTCACCAATACCGTTACGGATACCAATCAGTTTCTTCATCACTTCGATGATGTCTGATTCATCCAGAGTACCGCGCTCTTCTTCTTCTTCACGCTCGATAGAGCTGTTGAACTTCATACGGCCTACAGTTGATAGGTCGTAACGTTCTTCAGAGAAGAATAGGCTTTCGAATAGAGACTCTGCAGCTTCTTTCGTTGGTGGCTCGCCAGGACGCATCATGCGGTAGATTTCTACCAATGCAGAGATGCGATCTACTGTGCTATCTGCACGTAGAGTGTCTGACATGAATGGACCGTGATCTAGGTCATTCGTGAACAGAGTTTGTAGAGCCTTGTGGCCTGCTTGAGACAGGTTAGCAAGAGCTTCTAGGCTAATCTCTTGGTTCGCGCCAACGATGATCTCGCCAGTTGCTTCGTTGATGTAATCTTTAGATGCAACTTTACCAACGATGTACTCTACTGGTACTTCGATGTGCTCAACGCCATCTTTTTCAAGTTGACGGATATGGCGAGCAGTAACACGACGACCAGTCTCAACGTAAGTTTTACCGTTTGCTTCGATGTCGAATGACGCAGTTTCACCACGTAGACGATCAGGAACCAACTCCATAAGAAGAGTTTGGTCTTTAACTTCGAAGTTCACCTTGTCGAAGAACAGATCTAGGATCTCTTCAGTCGATTTACCAAGTGCACGAAGAATAATCGATGCTGGTAGCTTACGACGACGGTCGATACGTACGAATAAGTTATCCTTAGGATCGAACTCAAAGTCTAACCATGAGCCACGGTAAGGAATTACACGTGCGTTATAAAGAACTTTACCTGATGAGTGGGTCTTACCCTTATCACTGTCGAAGAACACGCCTGGGCTTCGGTGCAGCTGGGATACGATAACCCTCTCGGTACCATTAATTACGAAAGTACCATTGTCTGTCATAAGCGGAATTTCGCCCATGTAGACTTCTTGTTCTTTAATGTCTTTTACAGTACCTGCTGGTGCATCTCGATCAAAGATAACTAGACGTAGTTTTACGCGTAGTGGCTTTGAGTAAGTAACACCGCGGATTTGACATTCTTTAACGTCAAAAACTGGCTCACCAAGACGGTAGCTAACGTATTGCAGCTCAGAATTGCCGTTGTAGCTCTGAATTGGAAATACAGAACGGAAAGCAGCTTCAAGACCGTATTGACCTTCTGGATCCTGTTCGATGAATTTGTCGAAAGAATCAAGCTGGATCGATAACAGGTATGGAATGTCCAAAACTTGTGGACGAGTACCAAAATCCTTACGGATGCGCTTTTTCTCGGTATAAGAGTAAACCATGGGGTTCCTCAGCTCGCTGATAAGTGACCCAAACCACCCAAAACACTCTTCAGAGGGGGTGGTGACAAACAGCTGTTTAGTGGTAGTGAACAATCATTTCGAAAAAATGACTGTTTTTTTGCTCGGATTATGACGGTTAAACAGCGGAAATTTCGTCATAGCCCTACAGCGCAAAAAGGCCGGTGGTTAATAAACCACCAGCCATTAGCCTTGCGGCTATGAAATTAAGTAATAATTACTTGATTTCAACAGAAGCGCCAGCTTCTTCTAGCTGTGCTTTAAGAGCTTCAGCTTCAGCTTTGTCAACGCCTTCTTTAAGCGCTGCAGGAGCTGAGTCTACAAGACCTTTAGCTTCTTTAAGACCTAGGCCAGTTGCGCCACGTACAGCTTTGATAACTTGTACTTTGTTAGCGCCAGCAGCAGTTAGGATAACGTCGAATTCAGTTTGCTCAGCAGCAGCGTCGCCGCCAGCTGCGCCACCAGCTACAACTGCAGCTGCAGCTGAAACGCCGAATTTCTCTTCCATAGCTTCGATAAGCTCAACAACTTGCATTACAGACATTTCTGCAACTGCGTCTAGGATTTGCTCGTTAGTAATAGACATAACAATTCTCTTTTAAGTCAACAATAAGTTTAATTTGCAACCAGTGAAAAGCAAGGCTTAAGCCGCTGCTTCTTCTTTTTGGTCACGTAGTGCAGCGATAGTACGAACCAGCTTGCCAGCAGAAGCTTCTTTCATGCACATCATTAGGCGTGCGATAGCTTCGTCGTAAGTTGGTAGTGTCGCTAGTACTTCAGCATCAGTAACTGCGCCTTCAAATGCAGCAGCTTTGATCTCGAAATCTTTGTTCTCTTTAGCGAAGTCTTTGAAAAGACGCGCTGCAGCACCTGGGTGCTCGTTAGAGAACGCGATCAGAGTTGGACCAGTGAAAGTGTCTACTAGACACTCGTAGTCTGTACCCTGAACCGCACGGCGTGCTAGTGTGTTACGAACAACTTTCATGTAAACACCCGCTTCGCGAGCTTGTTTACGTAGAGAAGTCATTGCGCCAACTTCAACGCCACGAGAATCAGCTACAACTGCAGAAAGTGCACCACTGGCAGCTTCGTTGACTTCAGCAACAATTGCTTTTTTGTCTTGAAGATTTAAAGCCATTTGGATTAACCTCTGGTTGTGATTACAGCACTCAATACAAAATGTAATGAGCGTTTACGATGTTATTTAAAAATGAATAAATTCATTTCAAACCACAACATCGCCTACGTAGGTTTTATTAAGCTATCAATAATCTAATGAAAATCGACAGCGCCTACGGTCTTGGGATAGATGATTTCAAATTGCTTTAAAACCACCCAACCACAAATATTAGGCGCAGAAGTATACACTAAATCTGCGCCTAAGCAAATTAGTTTGCTTGAGTGTCAAGACTAGCTTGATCAACAGCAACACCAGCACCCATCGTAGTAGAGATGCTTACTTTCTTCAGGTAAGAACCCTTAGCTGAAGAAGGCTTAGCTTTCTTAAGAGCAACTAGAAGAGCTTCTAGGTTCTCTTGAAGCTGGCTAGCTTCGAAAGATGCTTTACCGATAGTAGTGTGGATGATGCCGTTCTTGTCGTTACGGTAACGAACCTGACCAGCTTTAGCGTTCTTAACCGCTTCAGCAACGTTAGGAGTTACAGTACCAACTTTAGGGTTTGGCATAAGGCCGCGTGGACCTAGGATTGTACCTAGTTGACCAACAACACGCATTGCATCTGGAGAAGCAACAACTACGTCGAAGTTCATTTCGCCTTTTTTCACTTGCTCAGCAAGATCTTCCATACCAACGATATCTGCTCCAGCAGCTTTAGCAGCTTCTGCGTTTGCACCTTGAGTGAAAACAGCAACGCGGATGTCACGGCCAGTACCGTGAGGTAGCACTGTTGCGCCACGAACGTTTTGGTCAGATTTACGAGCATCGATGCCTAGGTTAACAGCAACATCTACAGACTCAACGAATTTAGCAGTCGCTAGTTCTTTAAGAAGAGCAACAGCTTCGTTGATTTCGTATTCTTTAGTTGAGTCAACTTTGTCGCGGATTACGCGCATACGCTTAGTAAGTTTAGCCATGATCTTATCCCTCTACCACTAGGCCCATTGAACGAGCAGTACCAGCAATAGAACGTTTCATTGCTTCGATGTCAGCACCAGTCATATCAGCAGCTTTAGTTTCTGCGATTTCCTGAACTTGAGCGTCAGTTACAGTACCAACTTTCTCAGTGTTTGGACGACCTGAACCAGACTTAACGCCAGCAGCTTTCTTAAGAAGAACAGCAGCAGGTGGAGTCTTAGTTACGAACGTGAAAGAACGGTCGTTGTAAACAGTAATAACTACTGGAGTAGGTAGACCTTTCTCAACAGATTCTGTTTTTGCGTTGAACGCTTTACAGAATTCCATGATGTTCACGCCGTGTTGACCTAGAGCAGGACCAACCGGTGGACTTGGGTTTGCCATACCAGCTGCAACTTGCAGTTTGATATAAGCTTCAACTTTCTTAGCCATGATATTTCCTAATATTTTGGGTACATGCGCTAGCCGCAAGGCGAGCTCCCCATAAATTCAATTAACTCTTTTTCACTTCCACAGAAGCAAAAAGGCGCGAAATTATAATCATAATTCGCGCCTTTAACAACCCTAAAAAGGTGATTTTTTATACTCTTTTATTTTGAACAACTTATGAAGTATTTATCCACAGCTTGTTCAAAACTTAGAGTTTTAGTCCAGTTTTTCAACCTGACCAAATTCAAGCTCAACCGGTGTTGCACGACCAAAGATCGATACAGATACCTTAATGCGGCTTTTCTCGTAATCTACTTCTTCAACAGTACCGTTGAAGTCAGCAAATGGACCATCGTTCACACGAACCACTTCACCCGCTTCGAACATTGTCTTAGGACGTGGAGACTCGCTCGCTTTCTCTAGACGGTTCAAGATAGCATCAGCTTCTTTATCAGTGATTGGTGCAGGACGATCAGAGGTACCACCAATGAAGCCCATAACACGCGGAATGCTGCGTACTAAGTGCCATGATTCATCATTCATGATCATTTGAACTAATACGTAGCCAGGGAAGAATTTACGTTCACTTTTACGGCGTTGGCCTGCACGCATTTCCACTACTTCTTCAGTAGGTACTAGCACATCGCCAAATAGTTCTTCCATGTTGTGCATTTTAATATGCTCGCGTAGCGACTGTGCAACACGACCTTCAAAGCCAGAAAAGGCTTGAACTACATACCAACGTTTTTTTGGAGCTTCACTCATGAATCAGAACCCTCTACACCCCAGTTGCTAGAGAAACTAGACGGACCATAATGCCGTCAATTCCCCAAAGCACTAGAGACATAACAATACATACAGCTAAAACGATCAATGTAGTTTGCATAGTTTCTTGGCGAGTAGGCCAAACAACTTTACGAATCTCCATACGAGATTCTTTTGCAAAATCGATCGCAGCTTTACCTTTAGTTGTTGTTGCTGCAACGCCTAGTGCGGCAGCAATCAGCACAACTACACCTGCAGCGCGAATTACAACAGACAATTCACCATACAGGTAATTACCCACAACAGCAGCAGCCAACAGAACAAAAGCGACAATCCACTTCATTGTATCTGCTGCACCTGAGCTATCAGGAGTTTCAGCGTTTGCTTTCATAAAACCAACCTGTGATAAGTCTTAAATATAGACGACAATAACCCCGCTGTTGCAGGGCACATTCCTTTGCGTTGCAAAACAACACATCTAACAGTCATTTTAGTCAAAAAGACCGTTTAATTCTTTGCTAAGAGCAAAAATCGATGTCAAAACATCCAACTCTTTTTTTAGCGCAGAAAAAGGGCATCAAATGATGCCCTTTTTACTAGTGGTTCGTCAAATCTTATGCAAAGATTTTAGCTACAACAC